>JBJHDJ010000345.1:0-3462 GCA_050486485.1 Porticoccaceae bacterium | reverse complement strand
TTCGCCGGGCCCCAGGGAATTGGGCACCATCACGGTGATGGCGGCGGTCAGGTTGCGGCTTGCCAGTTTCATCACCACCGCGGAATTCGCCGCCGCGCTGAAATCCAGGCCGCCGTACTTGCGGTCTATGATGAGGCTGAAGAATCTTTCGTCCTTGAGGTATTGCCAGACTTCTTCCGGCAGGTCACCGTGTTGCTGGACAGTCCAGTCATCGAGCATGCGGCACAGGGTTTCCACCGGGCCATCAAGGAAGGCCTGTTCCTCGCTGCCGAGGCTGGGAATGGGGGCGGTCAACAGCTTGTTCCAGTCCGGGCTGCCGGAAAACAGTTCGGCATCCCACCAAACGGTGCCGGCATCCAGTGCCTCTTGCTCTGTTTCGGACACCTTGGGCAGCACGGTGCGAAACCAGGCCAGGGCGGGGTCGCTGATCAGACGGCGGCGCCAGCGTCCCTGGGACAGTGCCGCCAGCACGCCGGTGACCAGCACGCCGAGGATCACCGGCACGGCGCCGGCCAGGCTTGTGAGAGCAAGAATCAGGGTAAGCGCGCCGCTGGCAATGGCGGCCACGGCAAGATTGGCCCCCCAGGCGGCCAGGGCGATAAGCAGAATAACGAGCAGTATCAGGCCGATCATTGAAGTTCTCCTCGAGCAGTTCTCTACGAACAGATCTCACCGATAATCCCAGGCCGGTTATCGCCGGGCGGAGCCCGTGGAGGGCTCAGTCGTCCAAATGATCCGTGCGATTGAAAAAATGCAGTGTGCGGCTCAGGGGGCAAAGCTCCGATACCGCCGTGTTGCGCTTGACATACTCCAGCCAGCGGGTGGTGTCATCGTGCAGATAATGGGCGATGGCGATGCCGAGAGCCGTGCCGTGGGAGACCAGCACCACGGTCTGGTCTGGATGGCGGTGCACGATCTCGTCGATCGCCGCCACCATGCGGTTGCGCACCATGTGCTGTGACTCGCCGCCGGGAGCGGAAAAATCGGGATTGCCGTAGAGTTGACCTTTGGCGCCGTGGAGGGTTTCGATATCGTCGAAGCGTATGCCCTCCCAGTCCCCCAGGGAGAATTCCATCAGCCGCTCGTCGAGGGTCAGTGGCAGCCCGTGGCTGTCGGCGATAGCCTGGGCGGTATCCCTGGCCCGCTGCAAGGGGCTGGCGTATATGACATCCGGGTTGGCGATATTGCGGAAAAACTCGCCAAGGCGGCGGGCCTGATGGCGGCCAAGATCGGTGAGGGGGGTATCGGTGATGCCGTGCCAGACCTTCTCGATATTGGCGGGTGTCTGTCCGTGTCGGACCATCAGCAGTCTGCCTTTGCGGCTCATTCAGCCATCCTCGTAACCGTTGTTGTGGACCATTATGAACGATCCGGTGTCAAATAACAGGCGCGGCGGGCTGCTGAACAGGCTATTATCAATGGCAACTTCTGAAAAATGTAACCAGCGGCCCGAGGCACCCCGAGCCGCGCAGCTAATCCCCGAGACAGATCAGAATGATAGGCGAGGGGCGAGCGGGCACGAGAGGGTGTGGATCGGTTCGCGCTGTAGTTATTCAGGATTTCCATAAACAGATGCAAAAACGAGGATCATCCATGAACAGGGGCAATCATTACCTGGTATCGAAACTTTTGCTGGTCTGTGTGCTGACAGTGGCGCCAGGGTTGGTCGCCGCCGAGCAGTGCCCGGCCTTCCTCGACGGCGATATGAAAAAGCTGCACAGCGAAGAAACGGTCAATCTGTGCGATGACTGGGATGGGCAGTCCATGCTGATCGTCAACACCGCCAGCTTCTGTGGTTTCACGCCCCAGTTCGAGGGCCTGGAGTCGGTTCACCAGCGTTACGGTGGCAAGGGGTTGCGGGTGCTGGGTTTCCCCAGTGACGACTTCCGTCAGGAAGCGGAGACGGAAGCGGAAACCGCGGAGATCTGCTACATCAACTACGGCGTGACATTCACGATGCTGTCACCGGTATCGGTGAAGGGCGACTCCGCCCACCCGATATTTCGGGAACTGGCCCGTCAATCCCAGGAGCCGGGCTGGAATTTCACCAAGTACCTGGTGGATGGGGAGGGCAGGGTAGCGGCGCATTTTTCCAGCCGCGTGAGCCCGCAATCCCCGGAATTCATTGCCGCCATCGACAGTTTGTTGGCCGCTCCTTAAGCGGCTGGATTGAGTGCGGCAGCACCCCAACCCGCGGACAGCGATGCGGGTTGTTGCACTCGATCCTAGTTGCCGGGCCTACGGCTTGCGCGTTTTACCCGATGACTGCCGCCAGGGCGATGAGCGCGAACATCACGGCGACGCCAAACGCCACCACGATACCGACATTGGCCAAGGCTTGTCTGTCTTCATGAATCATCATGGGAATCTCCGTTGTGGATGCGGTCACTCTAGTGCAGAGCTGGCGGGTTGCCATTGACGGAAATCAACGAAGTGGCCCTCCATCATTCCACCATCGCCGAGGGCCTGGAGAGCGATGGTTGGATGCTCATTGACGGCTTTCTGGCCACTGAACGCTATGGTGCCCTGGCCAGCCGCGCCTCGGCCCTGGAGGATTACCGTCTCGCCGGTATTGGCCGTGGGGATGACCTGGCTCTCGACAAGCGGGTTCGCGGGGACCGCATCCACTGGCTGGAGCCCGGTCATCCCGTTGACCGTCAGTGGCTCGACCTGATGGAACAGTTGCGCACCGCGCTCAACCGCACGCTGTTTCTCGGTTTGTTCGAGTATGAATCCCACTACGCCCGCTACCACCCGGGAGCCTTCTACCAACGCCATGTGGATGCCTTCAAGGGGGAGGGCAACCGCAGGGTTTCCACGGTGTTCTATCTCAACGAATCCTGGGTGGAAGGTGACGGTGGCGAGTTGGTGATCTATCCTCCAGGGGGAGGCGCGAAGGTAGTCATTGCTCCCCGGGGTGGCACCCTGGTGGTGTTCCTGAGCGAGGATTTTGCCCACGAGGTGCTCCCTTGCCGCAAGGATCGCTTCAGTATTGCCGGCTGGTTCAGGGTCAACGGCAGCGACTCCACCAGGCTCGACCCGCCCCGTTAAATTGTCGCCCGGAGAGGGAAAGATGGCGGATATTCTGTCCTTCAAAAAAGCCCAAGCCCAAAAGCCCAAGTCTAAGCCCAAAAGCAAAGGGCTATGCCAGCACGGTTTTCACCAGTGGAAAATCTGCAATGAAAAACAGTTCGATGTGCAGCAGGGAAGGTTGGTCACCGTGTTTCGTTGCGGCCGTTGCAACGCCCGAAAAGTGAAATCGCTGTAACGCGCGGCCCGTAGGGTGGGTTGAGCGCAGCGATACCCACCGGTGCGGGTGTTTTCATGGTGAATTGTGGTGGGTTACGCCTGCGGCTAACCCACCCTTGTATCTCTCCGGGATGACTGGTTAGCTACCAGTTGCCCACCGGTCGGGGATAGAGGATGAACCCACCCTGAGCTCTTGAAGCTGTGCTGTAGATC
>JBJHDJ010000344.1:0-3463 GCA_050486485.1 Porticoccaceae bacterium | reverse complement strand
CATGACAATAATCAGGAAACGGCCCACCACACCCTCCCAGCATCCGTGGGCTACAGCGCAAGAGGTCGGCATGACAAGCACTGTTCAGCTCACCACCGAACAGATCGCCCAGTACCAGCGGGACGGGGCCATGCTGATCCGGGGATTTCTCACCACCGAGGAGCTGGAACTGCTGGAAAAAGGCCTGGAGGAGTCCCAGGCCAACCCGGGGCCGCGTTACTCCAGGGCCAGGGGCGCCGACGGTGAAGGGGAAACCTTTCTGGAAACCTTCCCCTCCAGCCACAGCCCATCCCTCAAGGCCCTGATCGACAAGGGGCGTGTCCCGGAACTGGCGGCGCGCATGATGGAATGCCCCTCGGCGCAACTGGTCCTCGACCAAACCTTCTACAAGAAAGCGGGACGGGTGGTGCCCACCCCCTGGCACCAGGATACCCCCTATCTGCGGGTGCGCGGCGACCAGATGATCCGGGTATGGCTGTGCTGCGACCACTCCCCGAAGGAGCTGACCCTGCAGATCGTGCGCGGCTCCCATCGCTGGAATGTGGTGTACGACGGGCGTCCTCCCCAGTCGGAGCTGAAGCATGTCCAGAACACCAACGAGGGCAAGATGTTCCGCTACCTGAGCGACGACACCCCTTCGGGGCCTGTGTTGCCGGACATCGCCCGCTACCGGGACAGCTTTGACATCCTCGAATGGGATGTGGAGCCGGGTGACGCCCTGGTGTTCAACGGCAACATGCTGCACGCCGCGGGAGGCGCCGACAACCACCCCAGGGCCAGGCGAGTCTACGCCAGCATGTGGGGAGGGCCCGACCTGATGTACATCGACCCTCCGGAAAACGCCATTCCCACCCTGGCGGATATCAACGGCTTCAAGGTGCCCAATGGGTCGCGGCTCGGGGATTACCGGGAAGCCTTTCCGGTGGGCTGGGAGGATTCAACGCAACAGAACCGGGCCAGCTAGGGAACCTCAGTTTTTCAGAGGTTCCCTAGCGTCCAGCCTGGTGATAACGGACAGGATCGTTCATGCACCCCTATCAACACGCGCAAACCACCCCGGACAAAGCCGCCTTTGTCATCGCCGACAGAAACGACACACTTACCTACGGGGAGTTGGACCGGCAGTCCAATCGCCTCGCCCATCTGTTCAGGCGCCACGGACTCGGACCCGGCGGCCGTATCGGGGTGATGCTGAAAAATGTACGGGAATTTCCCATCGTCTACTGGGCGGCACAGCGGTCCGGGATCATCATGGCGCTGCTTTCCACCCACCTGAAACCGGAGGAAGCGGCTTATATCCTCAACGACAGCGGCGCCCGGCTACTGATCACCTCCTCCACCATCGGCGATACCCCCCTGCAACTGCTCGCCCGGCGACGGGAACTGGTGCCCGGCATCGACACCTTCTACGACACCCGCGAGCCCGCCGCGGACGGCGCGCTGTCGCTACAGGAGGCGCTATCGACCATGCCGGAAACGCCCGTGGACGACCAGGTGGCCGGCTACCACCTGCTGTACTCCAGCGGCACCACCGGAAGGCCCAAGGGCATCATGCACAAATTCGAGCCGGGCCCCATCGAGCAGCTGTCCCCCTCTGAAGGCGGCACCTACCTGTACGAAAAATTCGACCCTCTGGTGACCTTCAATGCCGGTCCTGTCTACCATGGCGCGCCCCTGAACACCCTGCTGATCACTCACCGGCTGGGTGGCACCTTCGTCACCCTTCACAAGTTCGACGCCCTGGAGACACTCAAGGCCCTGGACACCCATCGCGTGGCGGCGGCGCAATTCGTGCCCACCATGTTCGTGCGCATGCTTGCCCTGCCGGAATCCGTGCGCCGCGGCTTCGACCTGTCTTCCCTCAAGTATGTGCTGCACGCCGCGGCCCCCTGCCCGGTGGGCATCAAGCAGCAAATGATCGACTGGCTGGGCCCGATCGTCGACGAATACTATGGCTCCACGGAAAATATCGGCGCCACCTACATCCGCGCCAGCGAGTGGTTGCAAAAGCCCGGCTCGGTGGGGCGCACTGTGTTGGGCCCCATTCACATCTGCGATGACGAAGGCCGCGAGCTGGCCACCGGCGAGCGCGGGCAGATTTATTTCGAGCTAGCCGAGGGCAGGGGTTTCGACTATCTAAACGATCCGGAAAAAACCGCGAAAATGCGCCACCCCACGCACCCCAACTGGTTCGCGGTGGGGGATATCGGCTACCTGGACGGGGACGGCTATCTGTTTCTCACCGACCGCAAGGATTTCACCATCATTTCCGGCGGCGTGAACATCTACCCACAAATGGTGGAGGATGCCCTGATCCTGCATCCCAAGGTAATCGATGTGGCGGTCATCGGCATTCCCAACGCCGAGTACGGCGAGGAGGTCAAGGCCATCGTGCAGCCTCGAGACTGGCTCGATGCCGGCGACGAACTGGAGGCGGAACTCAGGGACTGGTGCGCCACCCGCATCTCGTCGGTGAGCGCCCCGCGCTCCTACCAGTTCGTCCGGGAACTGCCGCGCCTGCCCTCCGGAAAACTGGCCAAGCACGAACTGCGCCGCCTCCATGGGTCCGACACGCCATGGTAAGTCGGAGCGGCCACAACTCCGGGGTTCCTGGCAGCCCGATATCCCTGACGGCGAATCCCTTCCTGCATTTCATCGATGAGATCACCCGACTCCATGGTCGCCTGCAGAGTCTTTTCGAGCGATTCCACGAGCAAACCGGCCTGGGCCGTTTCGAACATCTGGTGCTCACCGCCGTCGAGGAATCCCGCTTCCCGCCAACCAGCTCCCAGATCGGCCGCAGCCTCGGCTACCCTCGCCAGACCATTCAGCGGGCCGCCAACAACCTGATGGCCGCAGGACTGCTGCGCAAGCTGCCCAACCCCGATCACAAGCGCGCCCCCCTGCTGGCCGCCACGGAGCGGGGCGCCGCGCTGAAGAAGCACTGCGACCGGCTGGCCCTGACATTCGTGGAACATTTTCTCGCCGCCAGCGACAGGGATACCTTTCAGCGTGTGGCGAAGGATCTCACCACCCTGCGCAGGGATCTCGAGACCTATCTGCGGCAACGGCCGCCGGGCAAGGGGGGCGACCAATGACTGTCGCCGTGATGTCCGATGTACTGGGACCCTTGGAGAACTACAGCCTGCGACCCCATGACCCAGGGCCACCTGGCCCGGGGCAGGTGCGGGTCGCCATCAGGGCCGCCGGCGTGAGTTTCGTGGACATTCTCAATGCCCTGGGCAAATACCAGGGCAAGGCGCCCTCGCCGTTCATTCCCGGCAGCGAGTGCGCCGGTGTGGTG
This sequence comes from Porticoccaceae bacterium, assembly GCA_050486485.1. Classification (GTDB taxonomy): domain Bacteria; phylum Pseudomonadota; class Gammaproteobacteria; order Pseudomonadales; family Porticoccaceae; genus NAT127. Next base: position 159 of record JBJHDJ010000344.1, on the reverse strand, counting down.
GAGGCAGTGGGCACTGGTGTCGAAGATTTCGCCCCCGGAGATGCGGTGCTCGGCACAGCCTGGGGCGGGGTATTCGCCAGCCACGCCAACCTGCCACCAGCGTCCCTGCACCCCATGCCGGCGGGCCTGGATTTCGCCGAGGGCGCGGTGTTCATGGTG
>JBJHDJ010000343.1:0-3466 GCA_050486485.1 Porticoccaceae bacterium | reverse complement strand
TGCAGGAGCTCATCGACCAGATCCGCGAGTCCGGCAAGAAGCCCGACGACAAGGCGCTGGCGTCCTGGTGGCAACAGATCGAGGAGTGGCGCGAGCGCCACGGGCTTTACACCGCCCCCCGCCACGGTGAGAGCGGCGGCGGCGTGATCATGCCCCAGGATGTGATCAAGCTCCTCTACAAGGTCACCGGCGGCCAGGCCTATGTCACCTCCGATGTCGGCCAGCACCAGATGTTCGCCGCCCAGTACTACCTGTTCGACAAGCCGCGCCAGTGGGTGAATTCCGGTGGCCTCGGCACCATGGGCTTCGGGCTGCCCGCCGCCATGGGGGTCAAGATGGCCTTTCCCGACGCCGATGTGGCCTGCGTGACCGGCGAGGGCAGCATCCAGATGTGCATCCAGGAACTGTCCAGTCTCACCCAGCACCAGTTGCCGGTGAAGATCATCAACCTCAACAACCAGGCCCTGGGCATGGTCAAGCAGTGGCAGGACATGCAGTACGGCAGCCGCTATTCCCATATCCTCTACGAGGACTCCCTGCCCGACTTCGTCAAGCTGGCGGAGGCCTACGGCCATGTGGGCATGAAGATCACCCGCTTCGAGGATCTCGAGGGCGCCCTCGCCGAGAGTTTCGCCATGAAGGACCGCACCGTGTTCCTGGATATCTATGTGGATCCCTCGGAGCATGTCTATCCCATGCATGTGGCGCCCAACGGCTCCATGCGCGACCTGTGGCTGAGCAAGACGGAGCGCACCTGATGAGACGCATCATTTCGATTCTCCTGGAAAACGAGCCCGGCGCCCTGTCCCGGGTGGTGGGGCTGTTCTCCCAGCGGGGTTACAACATCGACACCCTGACGGTGGCGCCCACCGAGGACCACAGCCTGTCGCGCCTCACCCTGACTACCCACGGCGACGACCGGGTGATCGAGCAGATCACCAAGCAGCTCAACAAGCTGATCGATGTGGTGAAGGTGATCGATCTTACGGAAGGGCCCCATATCGAGCGCGAGCTGATGCTCATCAAGGTGCGGGCCGGTGGCGCGCAGCGCGCCGAAGTGAAGCGCTGCGTGGATATCTTTCGCGGGCAGATCGTCGATGTCACGCCCGCCGGTTACACCGTGCAAGTGACCGGCAGCAGTGACAAGCTGGACGCCTTTATCGCCGCCCTGCCGGAAGGGGATATCGTCGAAGTGGTGCGCAGCGGGGTGTCCGGCCTTTCCCGCGGCGAAAAATCCCTGCGTCTGTGACCGCGGTCGCCGACGCTCATTACCCCATCAACCTACAACGCAACAGGTGAATGACAATGCAAGTTTTTTACGATAAGGACTGTGATATTTCCATCATCCGCGGCATGAGCGTCGCCATCGTCGGCTACGGTTCACAGGGCCACGCCCACGCCCAGAACCTGCGGGATTCCGGCGTGGAAAATGTCACGGTGGCCCTGCGCAAGGGTTCCGCCTCGTGGAAGAAAGCCGAGAATGCCGGCCTCAAGGTGGCCGAGATCGAGGACGCCGTGAAGGGCGCCGACCTGGTGATGATCCTCGCCCCCGACGAGCACCAGCGCGCCATCTACGACACCAGCATCGCCCCCAACCTCAAGGAGGGCGCCACCCTGGCCTTCGCCCACGGCCTCAACATCCACTTCCAGTTGATCGTGCCCCGCGCCGATCTGGATGTGATCATGATCGCCCCCAAGGGACCCGGTCACACCGTGCGCAGCACCTATGTCGAAGGCGGCGGCGTGCCCACCCTGATCGCCATCTACCAGGACACCTCCGGTCGCGCCAAGGATGTCGCCCTGTCCTATGCCAGCGCCAATGGCGGTGGTCGCTCCGGTATCATCGAGACCAACTTCCGCGAGGAGACCGAGACCGACCTGTTCGGCGAGCAGGCGGTGCTCTGTGGCGGCGCCACCGCCCTGGTGCAGGCCGGCTTCGAGGTGCTGGTGGAAGCGGGTTACGCGCCGGAAATGGCCTATTTCGAGTGTCTCCACGAACTCAAGCTGATCGTCGACCTGATGTACCAGGGCGGCATCGCCGACATGCGCTACTCCATCTCCAACACCGCCGAGTTCGGCGACTACATGAGCGGCCCACGGGTCATCAACGACCAGGTCAAGGAGGAAATGCGCAAGGTGCTGAAGGATGTCCAGGAAGGCCGCTTCGTCAACCAGTTCATGCTGGACAACCAGGCGGGCAACCCCATCCTCAAATCCAAGCGCCGCATCAGCGCCGAGCACCCCATCGAGGAAGTCGGCGCCCGCCTGCGCGCCATGATGCCCTGGATTGGCGCCAACAAGCTGATTGACAAGAGTAAGAATTGAGGCGCAGCTGTTGGTGCGCAAAAAACCCGGCCTTGGCCGGGTTTTTTTTGGTCTGACGTCGGACGTCTGACGTCTGACGCCAAGAGGGATCGAGGTTAAGCTGTAGATCGATGCACTGGATAATGATCGGCTGCCATTGTCGACTGCGATCTGCGCAAACGGGCTTTTGCGTCCGACGTCCGACGCCAAGAGGGATCGAGGTTAAGCTGTAGATCGACGCCCTGGATAATGCTCCGCTGCTATTGTCGACTGCGATCTCCGCAAACGGGCTTTTGCGTCAGACGTCAGACGTCCGACGTCAGACCAAAGTTTTTCCCGTCAGACGTCCGACGTCAGACCAAAATCTCTAATGCGAAATAATCAACTCAAACACCACCGCAATACTGTCGCTGAACACGATCTCGTCGTGCAGATACTGACCCGGCGTGGAAGCGCTGTCGGCGGCCACGCGCATCAGCGCCATCTCCGGCGCCGCGCCCGTGGCCATGGGACGGGCGGCGTGGTAGTGAATGGTGTGAATCGGGCCCAGGGCGGCGCCGTAGGCCTTGGCCAGCAGTTCCGCCTTGGCCTTGGAGTCGGCGATGGCTTTGTCACGGGCCTGCTCCCGGAGCGAGTCCTCGTTCGAGGATTCCAGGGCTATCTGGTTGATCTGGTTGATGCCGCTGTCCACGGCGGCGTCCAGCAGGTCGTTGAGGCCGTCCAGGTCGCGCAGGGTGACGGCCACGTCGCGGGTGGCGTTGTAGCCCGAGAAGACCGGACGGCGATCCTGATAGTCGAACTGGGGTTGCAGGCGAATGGAGGAGGCGATGATATCGTCGCGGTCGATGTTCAACCGCGCCAGGCGCTCCAGCAGGCGATTGACGCGGTCGTCCACTTCCCGCTTGGCGTCGCTGGCTGAGCGGTGACTGGTCTGCACCTGCATCCGTACTGTCGCCTGGTCGGCGGCGACGCGGACTTCTCCCTGGCCGGTGGTGGACAGGGTGCGAGGCTTGTCGCCGGCCATGGCGGGAACCACGGCAAGCATCAGGGCGAGCATCAGGGCGAGTGACTTGGCTTGTCTGGTCATGGCAAATCCCTTGGTGGTTGGTATTCGGCGTGTTGGACAGCGGCAATTCGCATAAATTCGTCCTTGACCTGGCTG
>JBJHDJ010000342.1:0-3483 GCA_050486485.1 Porticoccaceae bacterium | reverse complement strand
AAGCTGCGCTTTGTAAACGCTTGCCTCACCCCTGGGGGCTCGACGGCGCCATCCCTGGCGCCGACGGTCTCGAAAACTCTCCCCCGGGACACCGCCCTACTACCGTAGAGGGGCTTAAGTCAGTGCCATTCCAAATAGAGGTGCTCTCAATTAGAGGTACTCTCAATTGAAGTGTCCTCAATTCACACTCTGACGGGCTGCCGCAGGCGCAACATGCGCAGCAGCCACCACACCGCCAGGGCGGACAGCAGGTGCTTGAGGGTGTGGCCGCTGATGCCCAGAAGCTGGAATATGGGTTCGTCCAGCATTTCCGCCACCTTGGCCAGCCCATAAATGCCCAGCGCCACCCACGGATCCCCGGCGCGGGTGAACCGCGAGGGGCGCGTCGCCAGCACCAGGGGCAGGAGCAGCAAGGGCAGGAACTGCACCACCAGATAGGCGCGCAGATCCCCGGCGCCGGCCTGTTCCGTATGGTGCCAATGGAGCACCGTGGCGGCCCCCGCCAGCATCAGCGGGTAGAGCAGAAAGCGCGGCAGGCTCTTCCACAGGTGTTCCCCCAGCACGGCGCAGGTGAGCGCCATGAAGGCCAGCGCCATGGGCAGGCGATCCCACACCAGGCGGGCGTTGTCCGGCGCCAGGTGATACCAGATGGAACCCGGCCCGGTCAGGGCGATGGCGGCGAAGAACCAGCCCCAGGCGGGAAAGCGCGGGTCGCCGTCGTGTAGCGGGCGCCGGGTTCGCGGCGCGCCATGAAGTAGCCATAGCCCCCACAGCCCGACACCCAGAAACGGCAGGCTGGACAGCACATCGGCGCCGTTGGGGATGCCCAGCAGGGTGCGGGTGTCGGCGAAATCGTGGTAGGACAGAGGCTGGGGAATGGGGCCGCTGAACAGGAAAAAGGCCGCCGTCACCAGGGTGCCGAGGGCGGCCATCCCTATCGCCGTGTGGCGCTTGGACAGGCGTGGCATCACCCGCGCTCCGGATGGCCCAGGTGGCGCCCCGCCACCGCCACCAGCAGGTAGGACGCCGCCGCCAGCAGCATCACCGCGGTGAAGCCAATACTGACCGCCAGCAGGGCGGCGAGGGCCGTGGCGCTCACCGACAGGCAACTGTCGATACCGCAGGCCCAGGGGATATGGCTCTGCTCGGCTCCCGCCAGACTCCGCAGTCCCAGTGGGAACAACATGCCCATGAAGAAAGCCGGCACCGCCAGGAACAGGGACACCAGCGGCAGCTTGAGGGCCGCCGGCCAGCCCATGGTGCCCGCCACCAGCCAGGGCAGCAGCACCGCGCACAGCGCCGCCAGGGCCGCCACCACAAGGCCGGCCTTGACGACCTGGCCGGGATCCGCGTTCAGCCGCCCACTGGCCAGGCTGCCGATGCCGGAGGCGATCAACAGCGTGCTCAGCACCAGGGCGGTGGAGTACACCGGGTTGCCCAGGTACAGCACCAACTGCTGGATCAGCACGATCTCGAAGAACAGGAAGCCGAGGCCGGTGCCGGCGAAATAGAGAAAGGTCCAGCGCCGCCGCGAGCCGCGCCAGCCCACCCGGAACAGGGGCAGCAGGATCAGCAGCGTGGCGATGGCCGATACCTGCACCAGGCTCATCGCCCCCAGCACCGTGCCCAGTTCCATGTAGGGCAGGTTGCCCAGGCCATGCCGTTCAGCCACCTCCCCCAGGGTGCGCGCTTGCAGGAAGCGGGAAAAATAGGGCCTGTCATCGCTCACCGGGCGAATATGGAAAGGGTATTCCCGGTACAGGGGTTCGGGGTCGCCCGCCACCAGCTGATCCACCAGCCGAAAAAAGTCGCCGTCCTCCAGGAGGTTGTAGCGGTTGCGCTCCCCGTCTTCGAGGCCGGCCATGATCAGCGGGTCGAAATTGTGGGTCGCGGCGAAGGTTCGAGCCCGGTCCCGCTCCGCGGCGGTGAAGGGGGATTTGCCCACCAGCAGGGTGACGGTTCCCCAGCTCCGCACCGCCAACAGGTGATCCACGGGCTGTTGTGCTCCGGCGTCATCCAGCAACCGCCGCAGGGAACCCAGCAGCCGCAGGCTGGCCCGTGGCGGCTGTTCCGGCCACAGGGTCACCACCAGCATTCCGTCCTCCGCCAGCAGCCGCCACATGGCCGCCAGGGCCTCGTTGGTGAGAAGGAATTGTTCCTCCAGGGCGTCCACCCCGGCGGTGCCGCCGAAGGCCCCGAGGGTGGGCAGCAGGATGGCGTCATAGGGGGGATATTCCCCGCGATTTCTCTCCGCCCGGGCGAGGAAGGTGCGCGCCGTGTTGCCGTACAGGGTGACTTCCGGGCGGCGGTAGACGCCGCCGTTCCACTCAGGGTGCCGGTCCCGCAGCAGTGCCAGGGCCTGGCGGTTGGCCTCGGTGGCGGTGACCTGGTGGGCGCCCTGGTGCAGGGCGTGCCCCACATCCACGCCACTGGCGGCGTCCAGCACCAGCACCCGGCGCGGCTCCCGCACCCGCCAGGGCAGGGCGCGGGTGCTGTAATCGAGGATATGGGCGCCATCGGGCAGCGTGTCCGCCAGCAGGGTGCCGAAGTATTCGCCATTGACGAACATCACATCCACCACCGGCGGCTCCCCCTGAAAGCGCAGGCTGAGGGACGGGGCGAAGCGCTGGGCCGGGGCGCTCACCACCTCCAGGCGGCCATGGGGACCGTGGCTTTGGTGGATCACCTGGGCGCCGGGCAACTGCAGGGCGCCGGACAGGGGTTTGTATTGGGACGGGGTGGGGGTGGCGGGCAGCCACAGGGCGGCGGCGATGGCCAGGATCCCGACTCCCAGGGTGGTCAGGGTGAGGGCGGTTCCCCGGGCGCAGATCCAGGCCGCCAGCAGCGGCAGGCAGGCGAGCAGGGCGGGCAGCAGCTCCAGGGGCACCAGCCACAGCAGGGCGATGATCAGGGCGGCGCCACAGCCCGACCCCAGCAGGTTGGCGAAATAGAGGGCGCCGATGCGCCGGGTTTCCACGCAGAACACCAGGGTGATGGCGAGCCCCGCGAGGAAGAACGGCAGGCAGTACACCAGGTAGCTGAACAGCAGCAGCGCCGTGTGGCGGCCCTCGAAGAACAGCAGAAAGACATCGAAATCCCCCGCCGCCCCCGCCAGCCGCACGGCGCTGCCCAGGGTGGCGCCGCAGCCGAGGAACAGCAGCGGCAGGGCCCTGGCGTAGTGGCGGGTGAGGAAGTCGCGAAACAACACCAGCACGGTGCCGGCGGCGCCGAAACCCAGCAGCGCCATGGAAATCACCAGGTAGGCAAAGTGGTGCCAGTGGGCGATGGACAGCACCTGCATGATCACCAACTGAAAGGCGATCACCGCCACCGAGGCCAGGCCCACGGCGGTGGGCACCCTCCAGGGTGCAGGGCTGGCCTCTGACCCTAATGGCATTGACTTAAGCCATTTCGGACTTCGTAGCCCGGTCGGCATCCCGGGGGAGCGATTTCGAGACACGCCGTAAACCCATCCCTGGGGCT
>JBJHDJ010000341.1:0-3503 GCA_050486485.1 Porticoccaceae bacterium | reverse complement strand
CCGCAGTGGCCGTAGCTGGCGGTGGGCTGGTAGATGGGGTGCAGCAGGTCGAGCATGCGGGTGATGCCGTAGGGCCGCAGGTCGAACACCTGGCGGATGGCGGCCACCAGCTTGTCGTCGGGAACCTGGCCGGTGCCGTAGGTGTTGATGGAGATGGAGGTGGGCTCGGCCACGCCGATGGCGTAGGACACCTGAATCTCGCACTTTTCCGCAAGTCCCGCGGCAACGATGTTCTTGGCCACATAGCGGCCCGCGTAGGCGGCGGAGCGGTCCACCTTGGACGGGTCCTTGCCGGAAAAGGCGCCGCCGCCGTGGTGGGCCATGCCGCCGTAGCTGTCGACGATGATCTTGCGGCCGGTGAGCCCGCAGTCCCCCATGGGGCCGCCGATGACGAACTTGCCGGTGGGATTGATATGGTAGCGGGTGTCCCTGTGCAGCCATTCGGCGGGCAGCACATGCTTGATGATTTCCTCCATCACCGCCTCCCGCAGATCATTCTGGCTGATCTCCTCGGCGTGCTGGGTGGACAGCACCACGGCGTCCACCGCCACCGGCCTGCCGTTCTCGTAGCGCAGGGTCACCTGGCTCTTGGCGTCGGGGCGCAGCCAGGGCAGCACGCGATGCTTGCGCAGATAGGCCTGGCGCTCCACCAGCCGGTGGCTAAAGTAGAGAGGGGCGGGCATCAGCAGGTCCGTCTCGTTGGTGGCGTAGCCGAACATCAGGCCCTGGTCGCCGGCGCCCTGCTCCTCCGGGGAGGTGCGGTCCACCCCCTGGTTGATATCCGGCGACTGCTTGCCAATGGCGTTGATCACCGCGCAGGAGGCGCCGTCGAAACCCACCGCCGAGCTGTCGTAGCCGATGCCGGTGATCACCCCGCGGATGATGTCCTCCAGATCCACATAGCAATCGGTGGTCACCTCCCCGGCGACGATGGCCATGCCGGTTTTCACCATGGTTTCCACCGCCACCCGGGCGCGTTTGTCGCGGGCGATGATGGCGTCCAGCACCGCGTCGGAAATCTGATCCGCCATCTTGTCGGGATGGCCTTCGGAGACGGATTCGGAGGTGAACAGGCTGTAGGTGCTCATGGCGTATGTCCTTATGTGGGCGAGCCGCTGGCGGGCCGCAGGAATTGACGAAGTTGTACGCGAAAGCCGTTCCGGAGGGGCAGGTACTCGGTGCCGCCGTCCACCAGGCCATTGTCCTCGGCCCAGGCGGTGAGATCCTCGGGCTCGAAACCCAGCCACAGGTCGCCACAGGCATCCCGGGCCCAGTCCTGGTGGTGGCGGCACAATTCGGTGACCAGCAACAGGCCGCCGGGGTTGAGGGCTCGGGCCAGGTCGGCGATCACCGCCGAGGGTGACGGGGTGTGGTGCAACACCATGTTGAGGGTGATGACATCGGCGCTCAGCCCCTGGTCCAGCGCCGTGGCGCTGTCCCCGTGGATAAAGCGGATGCCCTCGAGGCCGAGGCCGGTGGCGAAGCGCCGCGAGCGCTCCAGCATTTCGACGGCATTGTCCAGGGCGATGACCGTGGCAAAGCGGGGGTGCAGATCCGCCAGCAGTTCACCTTCACCGGGACCCACCTCCAGCACGGTGCGGGCGCCGTTGTCCCCCAGGCTGTCGAGGGCGGCCACCACCGCCTCGCCGTATTGGGGATAGCTGGCGATCAGATCCTGCTGGGCGCGAAACTTGTCGGCGTTGGCGCGGAAAAATTCCCGCGAGGCGGCGGCGCGGGCCGTTTCGATGGCGCGTATGCGCTCGCCAATCTGCTTGCCTAGGGGCGCGGTGTCGACGCTGGCGAGAATCTCCCGGCGCAGGGGGTCGGTGGCCGGCGCGCGACGGTAGAAAATATGGGTGCCCTCGCGGCGGGAGCTCACCAGGCCGGCGCGGGTCAACAGCTTGAGGTGGTGGCTCATGGCGTTCTGGCGCATGGCGAAAATATCCGACAGCTCCAGGGCGCCGAAGGCGTTGTTGTGCAGCACCCGCAGAATTTCCAGTCGCAGGGGGTCGCCGGCGGCCTTGAGCAGGGCGGCCAGATCGTCCAGGGCTACGCAAGAAGTCGTGGCCGTCGGAGATGTGCTGAGGGATAGGGTCATGGTGGCGGATGCTAGCACGGTTTTTATCTATATCAAAATAATTTGATATAGATTTTTCCGTAGGCGAGAGAGTCGGCGGCCTGCCGATGTGACAATGAAGAAGCCTGCAATTCACGATTCACGGCGTCTCAATGGGCCCGGTATCCGGGATCGGGTGCCTGGCCCAATGCCCTGACTATTTACTGAGCAGGCCCACTGGGGGAAAATGGCGGCCCTTTTTCCCAGGCGCCGGCTCACTGGCGCGTCATTCGCAGCCATTTCCAGGAGTGTCACCCCCATGCCAGCCCGCCGCGATCTCGCCAACGCCATACGCGCCCTCAGTATGGACGCCGTCCAGCAAGCCAACAGCGGCCACCCGGGCGCCCCCATGGGCATGGCGGATATCGCCGAGGTGCTGTGGAACGACTACCTGGTACACAACCCGGCCAATCCCGCTTGGCCCAACCGCGACCGCTTCGTGCTGTCCAACGGTCACGGCTCCATGCTGCTTTACTCCCTGCTGCACCTCACCGGCTACGGCCTGCCCCTCGGCGAGTTGAAAAACTTCCGCCAGCTCCACTCCAAAACCGCCGGCCACCCCGAGTACGGCGAGGCGCCCGGCACCGAGACCACCACCGGCCCCCTGGGCCAGGGCGTCACCAATGCCGTGGGCATGGCCATCGCCGAGAAGGTGCTGGCCGCCCAGTTCAACCGTCCCGGTCACGACATCATCGACCACCACACCTATGTCTTTCTCGGCGATGGCTGTCTGATGGAGGGCATTTCCCACGAAGCCTGCTCCCTGGCGGGTACCCTGGGTCTTGGCAAGCTGATCGCCTTCTATGACGACAACGGCATTTCCATCGATGGCGAGGTGCACGGCAGCGACGAGGCTCCGCCCTGGTTCACCGACGATACCGTCAAGCGCTTCGAAGCCTATGGCTGGCAGGTGATCCCCGCCGTGGACGGCCACGACCCGGAGGCGGTGCGCGCCGCCATCGAGCAGGCCCGCGCCGACACGGCGCGCCCCACCCTGATCTGCTGCAAGACCATCATCGGCTTCGGCGCCCCCAACAAGCAGGGCAAGGAAGTGTGCCACGGCGCCCCCCTCGGGGCCGATGAAATCAGCGCCGCCCGCCAGGCACTGGGCTGGAATCACCCGCCCTTCGAGGTGCCCGCCGACATCCGCGACCGATGGAACGCCCGCGAGCCGGGCAAGCGGGCGGAGATGGCCTGGCAACAGCGGCTCGACGCCTACCGCGCCGCCCACCCGGCGCTGGGGGATGAGCTGGTGCGCCGCCTGTCCGGGGAGCTGCCCGCCAATTTTGCCAGCGAGGCGGACGCCTATATCCGCGCCTGCCAGGACAAGGGCGAGACCATCGCCAGCCGCAAGGCTTCCCAGAACTGTCTCAACGCCTACGGTCCC
>JBJHDJ010000340.1:0-3504 GCA_050486485.1 Porticoccaceae bacterium | reverse complement strand
GTGCCCATCTTGGCGATGGTCTTCGACAGCAGTAGGGAGATGAACGAGCCGGCAAAGCCGAAAATGGCGCAGAACAGCAGCAGGGCCGTGAGGTCGGTACCGTAGGCGGCGGCATACATGTCCAGGCCAAGGACACTGAAAACGATGCTGACCAGCGCCAGGATGGCGATATTGGTGGCCAGAAACAGGGCTATGCGCATCACGGTGAAGTTCCTCCAGAATGACTTCAAGCAGGTCCGAGCTGTACGGCGCGGTGGCGTCGACCATCGGATTATGCCACGGGGCCGTGACAGCGACCTGACACTTGACTGAATAATGTGGGCAAATGGCCAGGATTCAAGGTTTAGAATACCCGTTCAAAGCTGAGTGAGAATGCCAACTCGGCATTGATTATCGTCGAACCCCCTCGCTTCTGTGCACGGGGGATATGCGCTTCTCAACCCAAGAGCAATCAACCATGTCCGACAGCGACCGTTTGACGGATCTCGAAATCCGCATCGCCTACTTGGAAGACACCCTCAATGCCCTGGATGGCGTCGTCAGTCGCCAGACCGAGAACATCAACCTGCTGGAGCGCATGAACCAGGAGCTGTACCGCCGACTCCTGGAGCTGGAGGTGGACGGCAAGGACTCCCGGCCAGGGGAGGAACCACCACCTCCACATTATTAAGGAGCCTACAGCGCCACCAACTCATCCCCCCAGGCCCGCAGGGCGGCGATGATACGCAGATCCCTGTCGCTGGCGCGGGTCTCCTCCAACTGATCCAGTTCCGCGAAGTATTCCTCCAGTCCCAGCCGCCCGGGGCCGGGCTCGTTGATAGCCCGCTCCCGATATTCCTGCCAGTGATGCTGCTCATCTTCCGTCAAGGCCTCGGGATGATATCTCCCCTTGTAGCGCAGCAGCAGTTCCCGGTAGCGGCGGTCGCTGAACGGGAAGCTGCCCGTTGCCAGTTCACCGTTGCTGGCGGCGCGCACCGCCGCCAGCAACGGCTTGTCGGCGTCCGGCAGAAAGCCTCCGTAGAGGTCTGCTTCCACATCCTTCGGCCCCTGACTCCACGCCGCGGACCCTTCGAATACACTCGCCAATTTAGCGCCGATATCCGCCTCCTTGAGCAGGCGCCAGTTTTTTTCGCAACGGGTCACATCGATACCCAGCCGGGTAGCGGCCTGGCCGTCCAACAACTTCGGCGTCGCCACCACGGGACAGCGATTGAGCTGAACCGCCTTGATGGGAATGCGCTCGTCACCCTCCTCCAGATCCTCGGCGCGGGTGAACACACCCTGGCGGATCGTTTCGGCATCCTGCTCCAGCAGCACCCGGGGATTCCCCATCAGATTGAAGCAAATCACCGAATTTCTGTTGGTGGGATGCTGGCAAAGGGGAATCATCAGGGCTGTATAACCGTTTTCCCTTGGCAGGCGTCCGGAGACATGCAAGAAGGGCCTACGCCCAATGGGGTCCACCAAGGCCGCCACCCGGTGCTTGAAGCGGGTTTCGTAGACATAACGGTAGAGCCTGGGCTGCCTGTCGCGCACCAACCTCGCCAAGGCGATAGTGGCCTCCACATCGGACAGGGCGTCGTGAGCCTGCTGGTGAGCAAGGCCGTTGGCGGCGGTCAAATCCTCCAGCCGGAAACTGGGACCGCCGTCCTCATGGTCGGGCCACTGGATCCCCTCCGGTCGCAGGGCGCGGGTGAGGCGCAGCATGTCGATGATATCCCAGCGGGAATTGCCGTTGCGCCACTCCCGCTCATAGGGATCGAAGAAATTGCGGTACAGGGCGTGGCGGGTCACCTCATCGTCAAAGCGCAGGCTGTTGTAGCCCGCCCCGCAGGTACCCGGCTGCGACAGCTCCTGATGGACGCGGGCGATAAAATCCGGCTCCGCGACACCCTCCCGCTCCGCCTGCTGGGGGGTGATGCCGGTGATCAGGCAGGCGATGGGGTGGGGGAGCCTGTCCCGGGGCGGCTTGCAGTAGATCACCAGGGGCTCGCCGACGACATTGAGATCCTCGTCGGTGCGCAGCCCGGCAAACTGTAGAGGGCGATCCCACGCCGGATCCGTGCCGGTGGTCTCGTAGTCGTGCCAATAGATGGACGCCATGTCGTGTCTCCCTCAACCGGGCTTCCGGCCCGGCGCCTGTAGCAAAAACGGCGCCTCGAGGGACGCCGTTTCGCGGTTCAGAGCCGGGCTCAGTCGTTGATGACTTCAATGAAGGTCAGCTCGCCCACCACGCGGCGGTTGCGGGCGCGGCCTTCGTCCGTGTTGTTATCGGCAATGGGACGGGTTTCGCCATAGCCCACGGTGGTGATGCGGTGGGGGGCGATACCATAATCCTGTACGATCCGCTCCTTGACAGCGGCGGCACGACGCTCCGATAGATCCTGGTTGTATTCCATGGTACCGATGGAGTCGGTATGCCCCTCCAACACCAGGTCGATATCGTCGTGGGCCCTCATCGCCTCGGCCACGGCGCGCAGCTCGTCGCCGTAGATGGCGCGCACCACGGCCTTGTCAAACTCGAACTCCACATTGAGCCGCACGGTGATGGTGCGGGTTTCCGGTGGCGCCTCGGCGACAGGGGCGGGCTCGGCGGGAGCCGGAGCCGCCGCAGGAGGTGGCGGCGGGTTGAAGTAGTAGTTAACCCCCAGGTTGAAGCCCAGGTCGATGGTGCCGCTCTCGCCACCACTGACCTTCTGCTGGAAGCGTCCGTCGAGGCGGAACTGCCAGCGCTCGTCCAGCATGGTGGACACACCGAATCCAGCGCCCACTTGCTGGGTGCTGCCTTCACCGGGCTTGAGGCTGGGACTCCAGTCCCGATCAAAGTCGGTAAAGCCCAGCAGCAGGTAGGGTTTCCAGCGACTGGCCACATCGATGTAGTACATCAGGTCCAGCCGCGCGACATCCAGGCCACGACCGCCGATATTGGTGGCATAGCCCCCTTCGATGGCAATGGGTCCGGGGAAGCGATAGCCCAGGCTGATGCCGGCGACCGTCGATTCATTGGAGCCGCTGTGAGCCCTGTCGCGGTCGAGGCGATAGTGGGAGAGGGTGGGACCAGCATAGAAACCTTCGCTGGCCTGGAGATCGGTGGAAAGCGTGATGGCGGACAGTGACAGCATCACGGTTCCGGCCAAGGTCAGAAACTTGCGCATTGTTCTTCTCCCTGCGTGGTGATCAATGGCAGACACAGCCCTGGAGCCAAAGGGCGACCCCTCGCCAGTGATATTAGTAACTGTTTGCAATTATCTCAAGGAAGATGCTTGAAATCTGTCAGGTTTTCGACAGCTGAGAGGACGAATTCAGCCAGTGGCGGCCAATCTGGCCTTGCATCTACCTGAATGACAAGGCCTGATCGCAATGGCACTGACTTAAGCCCCTCTACAGTAGTAGGCCGGTATCCCGGGGTAGAGTTTTCGAGACCGTCGGCGCCAGGGATGGCGCCGTCGAGCCCCCAGGGACGGGTTTACGGCGTGTCTCGAAAACTCTACCCCGGGATACCGG
>JBJHDJ010000339.1:0-3507 GCA_050486485.1 Porticoccaceae bacterium | reverse complement strand
CGGCTTTGCCGTCCTTCCATTTGTACAGCCCCTTACCCGCCTTCCTGCCGGTGTCGCCGCCATCCACCTTGCGGCGAATCCAGTCGGGCACGGGCGGCATGGCCCCCTCCAGGCGGTCCGCCAGCATGTCGGCCACGGCGATGCACACATCGAGGCCCACCTGATCCGCCAGTTCCACCGGCCCCAGGGGCATGCCGAAGTTGCGGGCGGACTGGTCGATGGTGTCCGCCGCCATGCCTTCGTCGAGCAACAGCATGGCCTCCAGCAGGTACGGCGTGAGCACCCGGTTGACGAGAAAACCGGGGGCGCTCTTCACCACCACCGGCAGCCGCCCGATGTCGCGCACAAAGGCCAGGGCCTGCTGGATCTGCCGATCCGGCAGGTCGTCGTGGGCCACCACTTCCACCAGTTGCATCTGGGCCACCGGGTTGAAGAAGTGCAGGCCGAGGAAGTGCCCGGGCACATCGGTGGCGGTGACCAGGATTTCCAGGGGAATGCTGGAGGTGTTGGTGGCGAGCAGGGCGCCGGCCTTCATGCGCCGCCCCAGATCCTGGTAGACGGCGGCCTTGACGGCGATCTTCTCCGGCACCGCCTCGATCACCAGGTCGGCGTGTCCGGCGCCGGTGCCTTCGAGATCCGGTATCAGACGGTCGAGCATGGCGCGCTGTCCGGCATCGCCGAGGCGCTTGCGCGCCGCCAGTTGCGCGGCGCGGGACAGGGCGCGGGACAGCGCCTCAGGTTGCTGATCCGCCAGGGTCACCCGGCGCTCATTGAGGGCACACCAGGCGGCGATATCCCCACCCATGGTGCCGGCGCCCACCACATGGACCTGGCGTATGGGGTTGGCCGGACGGCGGCCACCGTTGCCCTTGTCGCCCTGGCCCCGGAGTTTTTCCCGCAGGGCGAAGATGCGCAGCAGGTTCTGGCCGGTGGCGGAGGTGACCAGTTGCGCGAAGGAGACGATTTCCCCCTGCTGCATGGCGGCGCGGTCGCCGCCGTGCTCCCGCCATAGATCGATCAGGGCAAAGGGGGCCGGGTAGTGCTCGGGGGCCACCCGTGCGCTGGTCTGTTGCACCATCTTTTTCGCCGCCAGGCGCCGCACCCGCTCGATGCCGAACAAGCGCTGGCGAGCGCCGCGCCGGTGGCGGGGCAGGTCGTCCCTGCCGCGCACGGCGGCGGCCACATGGCGCTCCTCGGTGATGGCGTCCACCAGCCCGAGGGCCTTGGCGCGGCGGGCATCCAGGGTCTTGCCGGTGAGCATCAGGGTCATGGCCTGGATGGGGTCTATCAGCGCTGTGGCGCGGAAGGTTCCCCCCAGCCCCGGGTGCAATCCCAGCAACACTTCGGGAAAGCCGAACGAGGCTCCCGCCACGGCGATGCGCTGGCGGCAGGCAAGGGCCAGTTCCAGCCCGCCCCCCAGGCAGGGGCCGTGGATCACCGCCAGGGTGGGCAACGGCAGTTTTTCCAGGCGGTCGAGCACGGCGTGGGCGGCGGACAGGCGCTGCGCCACCTGACCCGGGTCGTCCATGCCCATGAAGAGGTTGACATCGGCCCCCACGCAGAAGCCGGAGGCCTTGCCGGAGCGGATCACCAGGGCCGTGGGGCGCTGCTGATCCAGCTCGGTGATGGCGGCGTCCAGCTCGCCGAGCACTTCCTCGTCGATGGCGTTGACGCTGGCGCCCTGGCGGTCGAACACCAGCCAGGCCACCCCGTCCGTGTCACGGGCCAGGGTCCAGTGGCGCCAGGGGCTGCCCTTGGCGGGCGGCCCCAGTTCCAGGCGCTGTTCCTTGAGCAGGTCGATCATGGCGGTCATGGTGCTTCCCTCGAGTATCCTGACTTCAGCTCTACTGGCCTCAAACGGCTTCCAGCAACATGGCGCCGCCCTGGCCACCACCCACGCACTGGCTGGCGATGCCGCGCTTGAGTCCGAGGCGACGGAGGCTTTTGGCCAAGTGCAGCACGATGCGGTTGCCACTGGCGCCCACTGGGTGGCCGAGGCTGATGGCGCCGCCGTCGATATTGAGGCGGTCGTCGCGGATGACGCCAAGAGCACCGCCGCGACCCAACACGGCACGGCACAGCTCGTCGCTCTCGAAGGCGGCCAGGCAGGCAAGCACCTGGGCGGCGAAGGCCTCGTTGATCTCCCACAGGTCGATGTCACTCAGGCGAAAATCGCCACGGCGCAGCAGCTCGTTGATACACAGCACCGGCCCCAGCCCCATGATGGACGGATCGAGGGCCGACCAGTGGCTGTCGACGATGCGCGCCAGGGGTTGCAGGCCGTGGCGATCCACGGCCCGCTGGGAAGCCAGCAGCACCCAGCTCGCGCCGTCGGTGATCTGGGAACTGTTGCCGGCGGTGACCTTGCCCCAGGGTTTTTCGAACACCGGCTTGAGGGCGGCCAGCCTGTCGGCGCTGGAATCGGGACGCACGCCGTTGTCCGCCTCGTAACAGACCCCGTCGGGGGCGAAGGCGGGCACCACCTCGCCCGCCAACCAGCCGTGCTGCTGGGCGTTGGCCAGGCGCCGGTGGCTCTCCGCCGCGTACTCGTCCGCCGCCCGCCGGGAGATGGCGAAGTCGTGGGCCAGCACCTCGGCGGTCTGCCCCATGCTGAGTTCCACCAGGGGATCGGTGAGGCCACGCAGCAAACCCAGTACAGGCTTGAAAAAGCGCGGCTTGAGTCCCGCCAGAACCTTGAGGCGGGCGGGCAGGGAGCGGGCGCTGTTGAGGGCGGCGAACCACAGCACCGCCTCCTGGTGAAAGTACAGGGGAGCGTGGCTGAGGGCCTCGGCGCCACCCGCCAGCACCAGATCGTCACCGTCGCGAATGGCGGCGCAGGCGCTGTCGATGGCCAGCATGCCGGAGCCGCAGTTGATCTGCACCGTGTGGGCCGGCATGGCGTCCCCCATGCCGAGGCGCAGGGCGGCGATGCGCGCCGGGTTCATTTCCTCGGGGAGGACATTGACGCAGCCGAGCACCACGCGGTTCACCTCCCGCGGTTCAAAGGGCTGGCGCAGCAGCAGAGGGCGGCCGCACTGCACCGCCAGATCCACGGGTGTGAAGGGGCCGGGCGCCCCGGCCACCTTGAGGAACGGGGTGCGCGCCCCGTCGACGATGTACACCGGGGTGTCTCCGGATTCCCTGTGGCTGGTCATGGGCTGGGCGTGCTCCCCTGTCACGGACTGCCATCAGCGTAGCGGCAAACCGCGCCGCTGTCATTTCCCCGGCGGTTGCTGTTCCCCGGCGGTTGCATTGCCCATGCCGTTTGGGTAGGTTCCACGGAAGGTGGCGCCGGAATTCTGGCTTTTCCCGCTGCGCGGGCCCGCCATCAGAATTTGCTTGAGGGTTCATAGTTTGCTTGAAAGAGGTGTCATCTGTTTGCCACGGAATCGACCGCCATGAAATTCCCGAAACCCCTTCCCAGGCTGCTGTCCCGCCTGCGCAACCTGTCGATCCTGATTCTCGCGGCCTCCCTTGCCCAGGCTGAACCGGCGCCACAGGATGACC
>JBJHDJ010000338.1:0-3514 GCA_050486485.1 Porticoccaceae bacterium | reverse complement strand
GACGAAGCCGAGCGCCGTCAACTGGAGCCTGGCGATTTCGTGGTGATTCGCATCCGCGACACGGGCGTGGGGGTGCCGCCGGAGTTGCTGCCGAAACTGTTCGACCCGTTTTTCACCACCAAGGACAAGGACCGTGGGACAGGTCTTGGATTGAGCATGGTGCACGGTTTCGTCAAGCAGAGCCACGGGGATATCAGCGTGGAGTCCGAACAGGGTTTCGGCACCCTGGTCACCCTGTTGCTGCCCCGGGCCCTGGGGGACGGCTCTGCTTCCCAGTCCGTCCCGGCCATTGATGGCAGTGCCGGCGGTCAGCCGGGGGTGGTATTGCTGGTGGAAGATGAAGCACTGGTGCGCGCCCACGCCGCCGGGTTGCTGCGCAATGCCGGTTACCAGGTAGTGGAGGCCGTCAACGGCGCCGATGCCCTGGCGGTGCTTGCCCGGGGCGAGCCGGTGGACCTGTTGTTCACCGATGTCATCATGCCCGGTGGCATGACGGGTCCGGAACTGGTCCGCCGCGCACGGCAATCGAGGCCCGGGCTCAAGGTGCTCTATACTTCGGGCTACAGCGAGGATGCCCTGGCCGGGGAGGCCCGCGACCAGGTGCTGCTGCTTGCCAAGCCCTACCGTCAGACCGAGTTGCTCACCATGGTTCACAAGGCCCTGCACAGTTGAAAAAATCCCAAATCCTGGAGCCCGGCCCCCGCCCACTGCCCTGGCAATTGCTGCCCTGGGGAATTCTCGCCCTGGTTTTTATCGCCGATGGCTTTACCCAGCTTGGCTTTGCCCACGGCACCCTGTACCCCCCTTTGGTGCTGTTGACACTGTTCAACCGCCGTGTCTTCCAGATCGCGGCCATTGCCCTGGCCGCCGTGGTGCTGACGGTGCTCGGCGTGTGGATCTCCCCTCCCGCGCCCGCTGGCTTCGAGTGGCTTCATGTGTTTTTCAATCGTCTGCTGGCCATTGTCGCCATCCTTATCAGCGCCGTTCTGGCGGTGGTGGTGCTGCGCCATACCGAGCGCCTGGAGCGGGTCAACCGGAGGTTGCTGGTCACCCGCGACGAATTGCGGAACAGCGCCGCGCTGATGGCCATTGCCGGTGAAATGGGCAGCCTGGGGGGCTGGAGTATCGATGTGGCCAGCGGTCGCGTGCAGTGGTCGGAAGAGGTGGCCCGCATCTATGGCATGGACGGGGACCACGAGATGGACCTCGAGGATGGCTTCCGGTTGTATGCCGAGGATGACCGGGAGTCGCTGCGGGACAAGGTCAACCGCTGTGTCACCGAGGGAGTCCCCTACGACGAGGAGGTCAGGCTGATTCGCCCCGACGGCGAGTTGCGCTGGCTGCGGGTGCTGGGCAGGCCGGAGTTCGATGACCAGGGTCGGCCGGTGAAGGTGCTGGGGGCGGTCCAGGACATCACCCGGTGGAAGGTGGCGGAGGACTCCCTGGCGCGCAGCGAGCAGCGCTTCCGCGAGCTTGCCGACGCCATGCCCATGTCGGTGTGGAGCGCGGACCTCGAGGGACGCATGGAGTTCGGCAATCGCGCCCTGCTCGAGCTCACCGGTTACACAGTCGAGGCGATGGTGGCCGCCGAGGGCCAGGGCTACCCCGGGCTGATAGATCCGCGGGACTGGCCACGCCTGAGAGCCGTGTGGCGACAGGCGGTGGACAGCGGCCAGCCCTACAGGATGGAGGCCAGGCTGCGCTGCCGCGATGGATCCTACCGCTGGCACCTGATGCGCGCCGACCTGGCGCGGGATGAACAGGGGGTGCCGGTAAAATGGTACGGCACCATGGTGGACATCGATGACGAGCGGCGTCGCGCCCGGGAGTTCGAGGCACTCGCCGATCGCATGAGCCTGACCCTGGAGAGTATCACCGATGGCTTTCTCACCGTGGATCGGCAATGGCGCTTCACCTTTCTCAACAGCCAGGCCCAGCTCATCACCGGCTTGATTGCCGAGGAAGTGCTGGGTCGCTGTCTGTGGGAGGTGATGCCGGAGGCAGTGGGCACCGAGTCGGAGTCAAGGTACCGCTGGGCCATGGAGCATCAGCAACCGGTGTCCTTCGAGACCTACTACGAACCCCTGGGGCTTTGGGCCGAGGTGAGGGCCTATCCTTCGGCGGAAGGGCTGGCGATCTTCTTCCACGACATTTCCGAACAGCGCAAGCTGGAGTCGCAACTGCGGGAGGCCCAGCGCATGGAAGCGGTGGGGCACCTCACCGGGGGCATGGCCCACGATTTCAACAACCTGCTCACCGTGGTGCTGGGCAACGGCGAGCTGCTGCGGGACTCCCTGCCCGAGGATTCCCCCTTGCATCCTCTGGCGGACCTGGTGGTCGATGCCGCCCAGCGGGGAGCCGACCTCACCCAGCGCTTGCTGGCCTTTGCCCGCCGTCAGGCCCTGGAGCCAGAAGTGGTGGATATCAACCGCCTGGTGGGAGGACTGGAAACCATGCTCAGGCGTACCCTGGGGGGGCATGTGGAGATCGAGTGGGTGCGTTCCCCCTCCCTGTGGCCGGCCCTGGTGGACCCCTCCCAGTTGGAGAACGCCCTGCTCAACCTGGCCATCAATGCCCGGGATTCCATGCCCAAGGGCGGGCGCCTGACCATCGAGACCGCCAACGCCCGGCTCGACGCCGACTATGTGACCCAGCATCGGGAGGTGCGCGCCGGGCCCTATGTGATGGTGGCGGTGTCGGATACCGGCACCGGCATCGACCCGGAGCATCTGCCGCGGGTGTTCGATCCGTTCTTTTCCACCAAGGAGCCGGGCAGGGGCACGGGGCTTGGCCTGAGCATGGTGTTCGGCTTCGTCAAGCAGTCCGGCGGCCATGTCAATATCTACTCGGAACCGGGGGAGGGCACCACGGTGCGCATGTACCTGCCCCGCGCGGAGACGCCGGTGACCGAGGCCGTGGAGCGCAGGCGCGTGGGGGACGACGAACTTGGCGGCGGCGAGACCATCCTGCTGGTGGAGGATGACGCCATGGTGCGGGACTACGCGGCGGGGGTGCTGGCGGCGGCGGGCTACCGGGTGCTGATGGCGGAGGATGGTGTTTCGGGGCTGGCCCAGTTGCAGCAAGGAGAGGCCATCGATTTGTTGTTCACCGATGTCATCATGCCCGGGGGCATCAACGGTCGCCAGTTGGCGGAGCAGGCCCAGGCCTTGCGCCCGGGCATCAGGGTGCTCTACACCTCGGGCTACACGGAGAACGCCATAGTTCACCACGGTCGCCTCGACCCCGGACTCAGCCTGCTGAGCAAGCCCTACCGTCGCGCCGAATTGCTGGCCAAGGTGCGTCGGGCCCTCGACGGGGAGTGATCCGGGTCGTCAACGGGCCCGCAGCCAGTCGCGCACATCCTCGCCCCACATGGGCCTGGCGATGTGGTAACCCTGGGCAAGGTCGCAGCGCTGCTGGCGCAACAGCTCCAGGGTGGCGGCGTTTTCCACCCCTTCGGCGGTGACCTGCAGCCCCAGGCTCTGGCCGAGATCGATGATGGAACGCACCACGG
>JBJHDJ010000337.1:0-3545 GCA_050486485.1 Porticoccaceae bacterium | reverse complement strand
GGGTTTCCTCGGTGCGCAGGGCGAGCTGGTATTCGGCATCGATCCCGGCGATGACCTTGTTCACTTCGCCGCGCATGTCGGCCTGGATGCTCTCCAGCTCGGAGTTGGCGGCGATCATGCGCGGGTGCCTCACCCCGTAGCGTTGACCCAGCTCGTTGACACGGCGTTGGGCATCGGCCTGCATCTGGCGCAGAGTGCTGATCACATCGTGGCGCTGCACCGCCGGCAGGCTCAAGTACTGATCGGTGGTGCCGCCGCCGATGCGCTGCACCTCGCGGCGGATGTTCTCGGCGATCATGCGCTTTTCCACCGCTTCGCTGTGGCGCTCGGTGAGATCGGCAATCTGGCGGGCGCCGAGGGTGGTGATGCCCTCCAGGTCCACCAGCCTTTCCTCCTCGGTGAACGCTTGCAGGCGTTGCTCGGATTGTTGCAGGGTCACCCGTAGGCTTTCCAGTCGCTCGGCGAGCCACTCGGTGGCCCTGCGGGTGGCGCCAAGGCGTGCGTCCAGGTCGCTCTCGATAAACTGATCCGCCAGGGTGTTGACGATGTTCGCCGCCAGCACCGGATCGTCCGAGCGGTAGGTGATGGCGACGATCAGGCCATCGCCCAGGGGCGCCACGGAGATGCCATTGGCGATCATGGAGGCCAGTTGCTCAATATGGCTGGCTTCGCGCTGCTCCTGGGTTTGGGCCTCGGGTCGCGGATTGTCCGCCCGGCCCGGCGGGCTCAGGAAGGCGAGGTTCAGCCACGATGGCAGGCGCGAGCTTTTGGTGGCACTGTCGGGATCGGGCTGCGCGAAGCGGGGATCCTTGTGCAGCTCCAGTTCGCGGACCACCCGCTCGGCCAGTCCGCGGGAGTGCAACAACTGAATCTGGGTCTGGTAGTAATCCCAGCCCCGGTAGGCCGGGGTGTAGACATCCTGAATGGAAACGATATTGGGGGTGTTGATCTCGATAAGCAGCGTGGCCCTGGCCTGGTACATGGGCACCAGGGTGTTGGCATAGAGAAAGGCAATGATGCCCGTGAGCAAGCCCAGGGCGAGGATGGGCCACTTGTGGGCGTACACCGACAGCAGCATCTGGCGGATGTCCAATTGGGCAGCCTTGCTGTCTTCCTGTTCCTGCCACAGTGCCGGAAGGGGTGTATTCATGGACTCAATGCCGGTCGGGGAAAAACACGATGGTTATGGGATGACAGGCTATCACAAGTGATCGGCGCAGGCCGACGCGGCCTCAGAAAAAACTTGCCTCGACGGTGATGGTATCCCCTGGACGCACCTGGTAGCCGAGGTCCACACGGTGGCGTCGGGCTTCCGGGTCGTTGTCGTGCACCACGAATATCCGCGATTGAGAGGCCCGCTCGGAAAAACCCTGGGCCAGGGAAACCGCCTGGCGAAGCCGCAGGCCGGGCTGATAGGGGTAGCTGCCGGGGCTTTTGACTTCCCCGCTGATGAAAAAGGGCCGGTACTCGACAATGCTCACGGAGATTGTTGGGTCGATCAGGTAATCTGGCTTGAGACCGGCCAGCAGTTGTTGCTCGAAACCCGCCAGTGTCTGCCCCATGACGGTGAGTTCGCCAAGGAACGGGTAGGAGATTTTGCCGGATTCGCCGATCAGTATGGCATCGAATGTCAGGTCCGGCTCGCCGAAGACATGGATGCGCACCACATCCCCGGCCCCCAGGGTGTAGGCTTCACCGACGGACACCGACTCGTCATTGGATTGCGCCTGAATGGCAAGCGGCGCCAGGGCGAGGCACAGGGACAGACACAAGAGCATCAGGGGAGCAAGCAGCCGGTTAGCTGAACTTTTCATGGGAAACTGCCACATGGGATAACTGCCTGGCTCAAAGCTCCACGGCGGCGCGGACAAAAATCATGTGGCGCTTGTAATCGACTGGTGAAAAGCTGGAGTCGTTTTCCCAGTAACGCACGCCGCCACTCAGGTTGAGCCAGGTTCTCGGCTCGTAGAATAGCACGCCTTGCCAGAATAGTCGGTCATCCTTGCGTATGCTGTCCTCGTAGTCATCCTTGGAAAGGCCCACCTCCAGCTTGGAGGAAATCCTGCCGCGCCAGGCGTGATTCCAGGCCAGGCTGTGGCTGCGCACATTGATGTAGCGGCCACTGCCGTAGGTTTCCAGGGATTCCCGCCCGGTGTTCAGCACGAACTCCGAGTAACTGCGGGGGCGCCAGGTGATTTCCGCTTCCCAGTGCAGGCCGGATTCGGAGAAGTCACCGTCCTTGTAGTCACGGTCGCTGTGCCCGACACGAACCTCGCCACGGGTGTTGGCGGTCAGCTCCCAGCCTATGCCGGCGAGGAAAAAATCCTCGTCGCTGTCGAGGTTGATCGGCTGGCCAGCGGCATCGAGGGGGGTATTGTCGAAACGCACGGCATAGCGACGGTACTCCGCCAGCAGATCTGTTCTACCCCCCAGGCGATAGCGCAGCAGGGCGCCCACCTGGGTGGATTGGTAGTCGCGGGTGTCATCCACGTAGCTGGAGTTGAACCGCAGTATGTCGTGGGCGGCGCTGAGCTCCAGTCTGGCGCGGGCCTCGGCGGAGCCAATGAAATAGGTGGCTTCCAGCTCGGTGGCCTTGTAGTCGTCCGGCCCCCTGACCAGTTCATTGGGTTCCTCGCTGAAACCGGTGCCGCGCTGCTCGGTGAGCAGCCTGTGCGCCGCCTTGGCGGTGATGGCCTGGCGCGGCGTGAAGCGGTGGTTGATGTCCAGGGTAAACTCGTGGTCGTCGTAGCTGTCGCTACTGGCGCTGAAGTACTCGGCGTAGTTGAGGCGGTAACCCAGTTGGTAACTGTTGCCCCGGTTCATGAAGGTGGCCTTGACGAAGGGGGATGCCTCGAGGATGAGGGAGCTTTTTTCCCGGGACTCCGCCCTGTAGATGTTGCTGTCGTACTGCAGCTCGGTATCGATGCCATAACTGAATCCCGACAGGGCTTCCTGGGCATGAAGATAGGGAGCCGCCGCCAACAACAGGGCTGCAAGTACTGGTTTTGAAGATATCTGATTTCTGCGCATCTTAATGTACCTGGCCTTCCTGTGCCCTAGGGGGAAAAGTAACACCATGTTACGGTTTCGGGTGGACTTTTTCCATAGAGGCAGCGCCGATGGGAACGAAATTACCACCGTTGGTCGAGCGTCGCCGCCCAGTGGGCAGCAGATTGGCAAATCCCAGTGCCAGCAGCGCGGAAAGTGTCACCGCATTGGCGGGAATTTGCAGGTTGAAATCGAATACCGAGTGCAGCAGCACCCAGGTGAGCGCCATCACCAGGGTGAACCCCACTCCCTGCTGGAGACGGGAGTGGTCGGAGCGCTGCAGGCGAATGGCCCTCGCCAGCGCCAGGGCGCACACCAGGCCAAGCACCAGCAGCGCGGGAATGCCCAGTTCGGCGGCAATTTCCAGGTAATCGTTGTGGGCGTGGCGGTACAGGCCCCACACGCTGGGATCCTGGTAGTAGGTGAACACCCCGTAATAGCTGCCACCGCCGGCGCCGGTGAGTGGAAAGTCGCCGAGAATGCTGGCCCCCCTGCCC
>JBJHDJ010000336.1:0-3550 GCA_050486485.1 Porticoccaceae bacterium | reverse complement strand
CCCTAGGCCCGGATGCCTGGCCCCTGGTGTTGGTGGGGCACCAGCCGCTGCTCGGCGCCCTGCTGGCCTGGCTCACGGATCGCGGGGAATTGGCGCGCACGGTTTCCACTTCCAGTATCTTCGCCCTCGACCTGACCCATTTCGAGCGCGGTTGCGGTACCCTGGCCTGGCAGTTGACCTGATGGCGACTGATCAAGCGAATCCCACCGATCAACCCTTCGCCGACGCGTCCTTCCCGGTATTCGGTCGGCGTATCGCCGGGCGCCGCTGGCGCCAGGGCGCTCGGCAGCCGGCCTTGGCGCTGCACGGTTGGCGGGATAATTGCGCCAGCTTCGACAGGCTGGCCCCGCATCTGCCCGACAGCGACATCGTCGCCCTGGACATGCCCGGCCATGCCCTCAGCGACGACCGTTCCCGGGACGCGCCCTATACCATCTGGCAGGATGTGGGCGAACTGCTGGCCGTCGCCGACCAACTCGGCTGGCGACAGTTCGATCTGATAGGTCATTCCCGTGGCGCCACCGTCTCCATGCTGTTGGCTGCCTCTCATCCCCACAGGGTCCGCCGTCTGGTGCTGATCGACGGCTTGTTTCCTCTGCCCGCCACCACCGCCGAAGCGGCCGGCGTGCTGGCCAAGGCCATTGCCGACAACGAGCGCCTGGTCGCCCGTCCACCCCGCTATCACGCCTCCTTCGAGAGCGCCGTGGCGGCGCGGCTGAAGGGTCCACTGGCGCTGACCGAGGATGCCGCCGTGGTGCTTGCCAGGCGCGGTGTGGCCGAGGGTCCGCACGGCTGGTACTGGCGACTGGATCCCCGCCTAGGCGGGGCTTCGGAAGTGAGACTGAGCCTGGAGTACGGCGAGGCCTTTGTGCGTGCCCTGGCCTGCCCGACCCTGCTGTTGATGGGGGAAGACAGCTTTTTCCCCGAGCTTGCCCATATTCGCCACCTGGCGGTCCTCAACCCGGTTATCGAGAGACACCGGGTGCCCGGTGGGCACCACTGTCACATGGACGCGGGAGTGGGGGCCATCGTCCGTCTGGCGCGGGATTTCCTGGCGGGCTAGGGACCCTCTGAAAAATGTCGCGCGCGGCCCGAGGCGCTCTGGGCCGCGCGGTAGTTTTCAGAGGTGTTCTTTAGATCAAGGCAAGGAACTCGGTGCGGGTGGCCTGGTTGGTGCGGAAGGAGCCGAGCATGGCGGAAGACTTCATCACCGAATTTTGCTTCTCCACGCCGCGCATCATCATGCACAGGTGACGGGCCTCGATGATCACCGCCACGCCGAGGGCGCCGGTGACATCCTCGATGGTGTGGGCGATCTGCATCACCAGATTCTCCTGAATTTGCAGCCGCCGGGCGAACATATCGACGATACGGGCCACCTTCGACAGACCCAGTACCCGGCCATTGGGGATATAGGCCACATGGCACCTGCCGATAAAGGGCAACAGGTGATGCTCGCACATGGAGTACAGCTCGATATCCTTGACGATCACCATCTCGCTGGAGTCGCTGGGGAACAGGGCATTGTTGATCACCTCGTCGAGATCCTGGTGATAGCCCCGGGTGAGGAATTCAAAGGCCTTGGCGGCGCGCTTGGGGGTGTCCCGCAGGCCAGGGCGGTCGAGATCCTCGCCGACACTGCTGATGATGGTCGCAAAAGCTTCTTGCATGGTGATTTCCTCGACATTTTTCCAAGGCGAAACCCTAAGGCAGCCTCTGGCAAAGGTAAAGGGCTTTTTCCCGGCGGCTTTTTTCCGGCGGCTTTTTTCCGACGCCAAGGCGCTTTGCGGTACAATTGCCGTTTTGGACTGCCACCATGGAACCACGGGCGGATATTCCGCAAAGCCTGCACACGGTGCGTGACTTTCTGCGTTGGGCCATCAGCCGCTTCAACGAGCACGGACTGTTCTATGGCCACGGCACCGACAATGCCTGGGACGAGGCCGTGCAACTGGTGATGCACGCCCTGCATCTGCCGATCGACGGCGACCAGCGTCTGCTGGACGGGCGCCTCACGGCGGCGGAAAAGCGCGCCGTGCTGGCGGTGCTGGACAAGCGCATCGTCGAGCGCATTCCCACCCCCTATATCACCGGCGAAGCCTGGTTCGCCGGTCTGCCTTTTTCCGTCGACCGGCGGGTGTTGATTCCCCGCTCCCCCCTGGCGGAACTGATCACCCAGGGTTTCGATCCCTGGCTGCCCCATCCACCAAACCGCATTCTCGACCTGTGCACCGGCAGCGGCTGCATCGGCATCGCCTGCGCGTTGGCCTTCGAGGAAGCCGAGGTGGTGTTGAGCGATATTTCACCCCAGGCGCTGGAGGTGGCCCGGGTCAATATCCAGCGTCACGGGGTCGAGGAGCGGGTGATGGCGGTGGCCTGCGATCTGTTCGCCGGGTTGTCGGGTCAGCGCTTCGACCTGATCGTCAGCAACCCCCCCTATGTGGACGCGGTGGATTTTGCCGCCCTGCCGGAGGAATATCGCCACGAACCCGCGCTGGCCCTGGCATCCGGCGCCGATGGTCTGGATTTCACCCGCCGCCTGCTGGTGGAGGCCGCCGCGCACCTCGAGGAGGACGGCGTGCTGATCGTCGAGGTGGGCAATTCCTGGCCGGCCCTGGAGGCGGCCTTTCCGTCCCTGCCATTCACCTGGCTGGAACTGGCCCAGGGCGGTCACGGGGTTTTCCTGCTCCATCGCCATGAACTGCCAACGACAAGCGAAAAAGGGCTAGAATAGCCCACTTTTCAGAGGACCCCCCCTTGGCTGGCAACACCTTCGGCAAACTGTTCACCGTCACCACCTTTGGCGAGAGCCATGGGCCGGCCCTGGGTTGCATCGTCGATGGCTGCCCCCCCGGGCTGGAGATCAGCGAGGCCGACTTGCAGGTGGACCTCGACCGCCGCAAGCCCGGACAATCCCGCTATACCACCCAGCGCCGCGAGGAAGACCAGGTGAAAATCCTCTCCGGCGTCTTCGAAGGCCGCACCACCGGTACCCCCATCGGCCTGCTGATCGACAACACCGATCAACGCTCCAAGGACTATTCGAAGATCAAGGACCAGTTCCGCCCGGCCCACGCGGATTTCACCTACCACCACAAGTACGGTGTCCGCGACTACCGGGGGGGCGGTCGCTCCTCGGCCCGGGAAACCGCCATGCGGGTGGCGGCCGGGGGTATCGCGAAGAAATACCTGAAAACCCGTTATGGCGTCGACATCCTTGGCTATCTCAGCCAACTCGGGCCCATCACCCTCGGTTTCGTCGATCGCCATGCCATCGACGCCAATCCGTTCTTCTGCGCCGACCCCGCCCGGGTGCCGGAACTGGAAGCCTACATGCAGGAGCTCATCAAGGAGGGCAATTCCATCGGGGCGCGCATCACCGTGGTGGCCAGCGGCGTGCCCGTGGGCTGGGGCGAGCCGGTATTCGACAAGCTCGACGCCGATATCGCCCACGCCCTGATGAGCATCAACGCGGTGAAGGGCGTGGAAATCGGCGACGGGTTCGCGGCGGTGAGCCAGAAGGGCACCGAGCACCGCGACGAACTGACCC
>JBJHDJ010000335.1:0-3555 GCA_050486485.1 Porticoccaceae bacterium | reverse complement strand
GCCCGGGAAGTCAAAAAGGCCCCCTGTCAGCAGGTGGTGGTGGAGGGCGACGCGGTGGATCTCGGCAAAATTCCGGTGCAAACCTGCTGGCCCGGGGACGCTGGGCCGCTGATCACCTGGCCGCTGGTGGTCACCCGGGGGCCAGAAAAGGCGCGGCAGAACCTCGGCATCTACCGCATGCAGGTGATCGGCGGGAACCGCGCCATCATGCGCTGGCTGGCCCATCGCGGCGGCGCCCTGGATTTTCGCGACTGGCAGCTCAAGTACCCCGGCGAACCCTTTCCCGTTGCCGTGGCCCTGGGGGCCGACCCGGCCACCATCCTCGGCGCGGTAACGCCGGTGCCGGACTCTCTCTCCGAGTACGCCTTCGCCGGCCTGTTGCGGGGGGACAAGACCGAGGTGGTGAAGTGCCTGGGCTCGGACCTGCAGGTGCCCGCCTCCGCCGAGTTCATCCTCGAGGGCCATATCCACCCGGACGACATGGCGGACGAAGGACCCTTTGGCGACCACACCGGCTATTACAACGAGGTGGAGCGCTTTCCGGTATTCACCATCGAGCGCATCACCCACCGCAAAAACCCCATCTACCACAGTACCTACACCGGGCGCCCGCCGGATGAACCGGCGATTTTGGGCGTTGCCCTCAACGAGGTATTCGTGCCGCTGTTGCAGAAGCAATTTCCCGAGATCGTGGACTTCTATCTGCCCCCGGAGGGCTGCTCCTACCGCTTCGCGGTGGTCACCATGAACAAACAATACCCCGGCCACGCCAAGCGGGTGATGCTGGGTGTGTGGTCCTTCCTGCGCCAGTTCATGTACACCAAGTTCGTGGTGGTGACCGACGCCGATGTCGACGCCCGGGACTGGCGGGATGTGATCTGGGCCATGACCACCCGCATGGATCCCGGCCGCGACACGGTGATCATCGACAACACACCCATCGACTATCTGGATTTCGCCTCGCCGGTCTCCGGCCTCGGCGCCAAGATCGGCTTTGACGCCACCAATAAGTGGCCCGGAGAAACCACCCGGGAGTGGGGCACACCCATCGCCATGGATCCGGCGGTGGTGGCACGAGTTGACGAGCTTTGGGCGTCCCTGGGGTTGTGATGGCTGAGTGCCGAGCCCATGAAGGGAAACCTGCTTGATAATATCCCGGCGGAGTTGCCGGATGAATTGTTCGACACGCTGTTTCAGGGCAGTGGCTGCCGTGTCGAGCGCATCGTGTCACGGGGCCACGGCACGCCGGACGGCGAATGGTATGACCAGGACGAGGACGAATGGGTCTTGCTGGTGAGTGGCGAAGCCGCGCTGGTGATCGAGAACCAGGCGGAGCCGGTCATCCTCGGACCCGGCGACCATGTGCTGTTGCCCGCCCATTGCCGGCACCGGGTGGCCTGGACCGCCGCGAACCGGGAAACGGTGTGGCTGGCGGTGTTTATTGCCCCCACCGTGCCCTCACGGAAGGATTCCGAGTGATTTCACCTGTCGGGACTGGCCGCGGCCACGGCGCTCATGTCCCCGACTTCCCGTACAGGGGCGCCACCAGGGTGCGGTAGGGGCGCAGCGCCTGCCAGGCCAGCAATACCGCCAGCGGACACATCACCACGGGCACCACCGCCAGCGAGTAATGCAGGCTCATGTCGTCGCGGAACACGAAATCCGTGATGGCCGCCACCAGGCTGGGACCCAGCGCCATGCCAAACAGATTGGCGAAAAACAGCGTCAGGGCCGTCACCTGGGCGCGCATGTGGTTGGGGGTGACAGCCTGCAACGCGGTCAGGCCGGGGCCGTAGTAGCCGCTCAGCAGGAACATGATGGGACACGCCAGCAACACCGCCAGCAGCGGGGTCGGCGACAGCGGCCCCAGCACGGCGGGAGCGGCCACCAGGCAGGCAACAATCAGCATGACCCGAACCGGGGCGTCCAAAAGCCCGCGCCGCATCATGGGCTCGACGCTCCAGCCGCTGACGAGGGTGCCGAGACTGCCGGCAACAATGAACACCAGGCCGAATTGCGACCCCGCCGCCCCCCGCTCCATGCCGTGTATGCGGATCAGGTACTCGGGATACCACGCCATCATGCCGTAGATGACGATCGACAGCAGCGATTTGGCGCCGATCACCCCGATATAGATGCGGCGGTGCCGGGCCAGATGCCGCCCCACCTCCTTCATGCTGGTGTCGTAACCGCTGACCACATCCCGATCCGTGCGGCGCACGGGTTCCTTCACCAGCAACATCATCAGGACGATGATCAGACCCGGCAGGCCAAGGGCGATGAAGGTCATCTGCCAGGCGCGCACCTCACCCAGCAACGGCAAGACCGCGCCACCCCGGGCATCAAAAAATTCGTAGACCTGTGCCCCCAGTATGTAGGACAGGCCGCCCCCCACCGTGACCCCGAGGGTGTAGATGGCGAAGGCCCTGGCGAGCTTGGCGGGAGGAAACAGGTCCGCCAGCATCGACAGCGCCGCCGGCGACAGGCTGGCCTCGCCGACACCCACGCCGATGCGGGCGAGGAAAAAGGTCGTGATGGTGCGCGCCACCCCGCACAGACAGGCCATGATGCTCCAGAAAAACAGGCCGATGGTGATGATCCATTTGCGGTTGCCGCGATCGGCCAGGCGCGCGATGGGAATGCCGAGGGTGATGTAGAACATCGAGAACGCGAAGCCATGCAACAGGCTGTACTGGAAGTCGCTGATGTTGAGGTCCTGCCGGATGGGGCCAATGAGCACCGCCATCACATTGCGATCGACAAAGGAATTGATGTAGGCGAGCAGCAGAACCGCAAGGGCGAAATAGGCCTGGGGAGTTGCCCGGGCCTCGAATCCGGACGGGGACTGTGGGTCTGCCGTGGCAGAGGACTGGGCGGCTGGTGGGTTCATGCTGTTCTTCGGTCGATTATCACGGGCCCCGGTACTCTACTACAGGATCCAAGGCGAGTGACCCCGGCACCGGGAACGCCATCCATCCACGGCTCCAGGCCATGAAGGCCCGCCCGGATGGCACCCACGGCGGCCCCGAGTCTCAGGCATCCACCATTTCCGCCCGCGCCCGGATACCCAGCCTTGCCTTGAAGTTTTCCATGGTGACATAGAGCACCGGCACCATCAGCAGGGTGATGCCAATGGAGAACACCACCCCGAAGGACAGGGACACCACCAGGGGCTTCAGGGCCGCCGCCGAGGGCGAGGGTTCCAACAGGATGGGCATCAGGCCAAAAAAGGTGGTGATGGTGGTCAACAGGATGGGCCGCAAACGCTCGCGGGCCGCCTGGGTGACCGCCTCGACGATGCCCTCGCCAGCGACCCGTCGCTTGTTGATGAAGTCGATCAACACCAGGTTGCCGTTGACCACCACCCCGGCGGTGGCGAGGATGCCCATGGCCGAAGGCATGGAAAAGTCCATGCCCATCACCATGTGGCCAATGATGGCCCCCGCCGCGCCGAACGGCACGGCGATAAGCACATAGAAAGGCTGCAGGTAGGATTTGAACTCCACGGCGAGAATGGTGTACATGGCCAGCAACGCCAGAACGGCGCCCATCACC
>JBJHDJ010000334.1:0-3556 GCA_050486485.1 Porticoccaceae bacterium | reverse complement strand
AGGATATTGGTTTCCAGGTTGTAGTCGTCGAGGTTGCGGCGGGTGAAGTTGGCGGAGCCCAGCAGCAACTGCCAGTGGCCGGCCGCGTCCCGCGTCATCATTGCCTTGTTGTGGAACTGTTCCCCGTGGGTGCTGGCCCAGCGCACCGGCACCCCGGCGCGGTGCAGGTCGCGGGCCGCCGGGCGGTTGGGCACCCCGCGTTTTTCCAGGCCGAAGGCGTCCTTGTTGGCGTCCAGCAACACCCGCACCGCGACACCCCGCCCCTGGGCGCGGGCCAGGGCGTCGATAAGGCCCCGGTGGGCGAGATAGAAAGCGGCCACATCCAGGCGATCGCCCGGGGCTGTCCCGTCGATCATGGCCAGGGCGGCGTCGCGGATCCGGCCCTCCGTGACGACGCGGCCCAGGGCGTTGTGATCCCCCGCGGCACAGGCCCCGTCGAGGCCGGGGGGAACCGCGACCGATACACCGGAAAGCGCCGCCACCGCCAGTTCGGAGTCCAGCAGATCCCTGGCCGCCGGTCCGCCGAAAGTCAGGGCCACATTGCTGTGGCGGCTGCTGCCGTCGTGGATGTTGGCGCAGCTCACCAGTCCGCGCAGTTGGCCGTCCTCGTCCACCACCAGGGTTTTGCGGTGATTGGCCTTGAGGTTGAGCAGCGCCAAATAGCTGCGCAGGGTGACGCGCGGCTCCCCGGTGGGGCTGGGCAGCCAGCCGCCGTCTGGGTTGTTGCCAAACCACCGAAGGCAGAGGCGCCAGGGGGTTGACCACAGGGGGGTGGGATCCCGCAGCGCCGTCAGGTCGGTTTCCACCACGGTGATGCCGGCGCCCCGCAACTGTTCCAGCCAGGGGGAGCGGGTGCCGCCGTACAGGGTATTGAGGGGATCGGTGATCACCACCATCACCAGGCCGGGACTCGCCGCCCGGCGCGCCAGCAGGGCTTCGCTCAGCTCCCGCGCCATGGGGCGAAAATCCGGCCCGCCGCCGACATCGTTGAACAGGAACATGTCCACCACCACCAGGCGCCGGGCCTGGCCGATCAGGCGCAGTACCTCGTCGAAAATTTCATGGTCGAGATGGCGTTTGCCTGTCTCGTCCATCCAGGTGTGGTCCTCCAGCAGTCGGGGATTGTGCAGCGGGTGCTCGGGCCAGGGCCTGGACAGACCGGGGGGCAGCGGTTTGAATCGGTGGTAAAGGGCCGTCGCGGCCAGCACCGCCAGCAGGGTCGACAGCAAAAGTCCGGACATCAGGGGCGAGCCCTGCGTGGGGAGACCGCGGGCATGGCGTCACCAGGGCCGGTTCCAGGGCTGGATCCAGGGCCGGATCCAGAAGAGTCGTCACCCACGGTCTGGGTCTCCTTGGCAAGAGGCAACGGTTCAAGGGTGCTGTGTTTCGCCAGGGAATGTCCGAAAAAAATCTACGTGATCCGCTCGCTGCATGTTTCGCGGGTTCCCTGGCCGCGGGCAAACATAACACGCCCCGTTCGCCACTGGCGATAGGCTTGCCGGAAGCCGGCGCCGCCGATCAGCGGCGCTGGCGGAAGGTCAGGGGCAGGCTGGTGATGGTGTGGGTGGCCAGGGTGGGCAGGTAGGTGATGTCCTCCTCCGGCACCGCCAGGCGGATATCGTCCAGACGGCGGAGGATTTCCTGGGCCGCCACCTTGAGCTCCATGCGCGCCAGGGCGGCGCCGATGCAGCGGTGGATGCCGGCGCCGAAGGTGAGATGGCTGCCCATGTTGCCGCGGTGGATATCCAGGGTGCGGGGATCGGGGAAGCGGGATTCGTCGTCGTTGGCGGAGGCGAACAGCACGCACACCTGGGCCATGGCCGGTATCACCGTGTCGCCCACCTTCACTTCCTTCATGGCGGTCCTGAACAGGCCGTGCACCGGCGGTTGCAGGCGCAGAAGTTCCTCCACGAAGCGATTCATCAGGCGATCGTCGTCCACCTTGGCCTGGAGTTCCCGGGTAAGTTCCGGCTGGGTGGCGAGGATATACATCAGGTTGGTGATGGCGGCGGCGGTGGTGTCGTTGCCGGCGATCAGCAGGGCGCGCACGCAGGAGACCTTTTCCGCGAAGGACAGGGTGGGGTTGTCCTCGTCGTCGAGGCGGGCGTGGGCCAGGTCGGAGATCATGTCCTCCCGGGGGTTCGCCTCGCGGTCGCGGATGATGGGAATCACATAGTTCTGCAGGTCGCAGATTTCCCGGGCATTGCCGGGTACATCCTCGCGGGTCTGCATGCGGCCTATCTGGGCGATCACCGCCGTGGTCCAGCGGGCGATGCGCTCGGTGCCCACCTCGGCGAAATCCAGCCCCAGTTGCTCGCAGATGATCTGGGCGGTGAGGGGCGCGCCAATGTCCTTCATGCCGTCGCCGTGGCCGCGCGCCGCCAGGGGCTCCACCAGGTCGATGACGATCTGGCGGATGCGGGGCTCCAGGCTGTGCACCCGGTGGTTGGTGAAGGCCTTGTCCAGCAGCTTGCGCAGGCGGCCGTGGGTGGGCGGATCCACGGCGATGATGTCGCGCACGAAGCCGCCCCCCTCGCGGTCGATGATCGCCGCCAGCTCGTCCACGAAGCCGTTGGCGTAGCGGTCCTGGTAGCCGTGTTCCAGGGAGAAGGTGATGGGGTCCCGCAGCACCGCCATGGCGTCCTCGTAGCGGCTCACCAGCCACACATCCAGCTTGGCGTCGTAGTACACCGGCTGCTGCTCCCGCAGCGCCTGGTAGAAGGGAAAGGGATTGTTGCGGATCAGGGGGTCGAGGCGCGACTCGTCGCCCCGGAGGGTCATTTGTCCCGAGAAGGGACAGCTTCCAGAGGGAGTGTCGCCGGTGTTGGGATTGGACATTCTGTTGCCGCCCTTGCAGTGGTATCGTGGTGTTGAGTGAAGCACAGGTCGCTGCCCCCGTCCTGACAGTTTGCGCCCGAATCGTGGTGAAATCGCGCCGGGCGGCCCCTGCCGATAAAGTGGCGCGGGATGTCGAGCCAATGGCCCCCGGGACGGCTACCCTGTGGACGATAACGATATTTCACGGGCGTCCGTGTTTCACGGCGCCCGGTTCGAGCCAACCCAACTCAACCGAGAGGCGCGCGCCATGCTGACCCTCACCAACGCCAGCCTTTTCGATGGCCGCCGGCTGCTGCCGGGCCGTCACACCGTGACCCTGGAGGGCGGCCTGATAACGGCGGTGACGGAGCAGGGGGGCGACACCGCCGAGGGAATCGACCTTCAGGGCATGACCCTGATGCCCGGCATGATCACCTGTCACCTGCACGGGGATTTCTACAAGTTCACCCTGGCCCAGGGCATGGCGGGCGAGCCCCTGGGCAAGG
The DNA here is from genome assembly GCA_050486485.1 of Porticoccaceae bacterium. Taxonomy (GTDB): domain Bacteria; phylum Pseudomonadota; class Gammaproteobacteria; order Pseudomonadales; family Porticoccaceae; genus NAT127. The sequence continues at coordinate 233 of JBJHDJ010000334.1, read as the reverse complement.
AGCTTCCCCCCGGCGTGCTGATGGCCATCGGCGTGCGCACCTGCCGGGTTCTGCTGGAGAGCGGTTTCACCGGCTACGTGGGCGCTTCGTGCAGCAACCATATCGACGCCCAGCTCAAGATGGCCATCGCCGAGAACATCATACCCGGCCCCCGCATCCGCGCCTGCGGCCACCATATCGGCACCACCGCCGACCTCAACGACACCCGGCGCTGGTGGCGACACGAGATCACC
>JBJHDJ010000333.1:0-3558 GCA_050486485.1 Porticoccaceae bacterium | reverse complement strand
GGGGGGGGCCCCCACACCCGTCTTTCTTGGGGCGTGGGGGCCCGCCCCCCCATCCCCCGGCCACATCGTCGATGTTCGCCAACTGGCCTGATTCGAGGACGACACCATGAAAGCATTCGTATCCCACAAGGGGCTGGTCGGACCCATTGACCTGGCCAATGTCGACACCGACATGATCATCCCCAAGCAGTTCCTCAAGTCCATCAAGCGCTCGGGCTTTGGCCCCTACCTGTTCGACGAGATGCGCTACCTGGACGAGGGCTGGTACGGCAAGGACTGCGCCAGCCGGCCACTGAACCCGGATTTCGCCCTCAACCAGGCGCGTTATCAGGGGACTTCCATTCTCCTGGCCAGGGAGAATTTTGGTTGCGGCTCGAGCCGCGAGCACGCCCCCTGGGCCCTGGACGACTATGGCATTCGCGCCATCATTGCGCCGAGTTTCGCGGATATCTTTTACAACAACTGCTTTAAAAATGGCATCTTGCCTATTGTTCTTGACAAGATGGTTGTGGATGGCTTTTTCGAGGAGGTCGCCGCAAACCCGGGCTACGAACTGGCCGTCGACCTGTCGTCCCAGGTCATCACCAAGCCTTCTGGTGACACTGTTTCCTTTGAGGTGGACGCCTTCCGCAAGCAGTGTTTGCTGGAGGGGCTGGACGAGATCGGCTTGACCCTCAAGGACGCGGACAAGATCCGCGCCTTCGAGTTCGGGCACAGGCAGGCGCAACCGTGGATGTTTGATGCCATTCGGTAGTGACTGCAGTTGGCAGTTGTCAGTTATCAGTTATCAGTTATCAGTTATCAGTTATCAGTTATCAGTTAGCAGTTAGCAGGTAGTGCTTTCTTTGGTTTGAATTTTGATTTATCAATGTGTTGTGAGAGGTTTTTAAGGTGAAAAAGGTAGGTTTTGTCGGCTGGCGTGGCATGGTGGGTTCGGTGCTGATGGAGCGCATGCTGGCGGAAAACGATTTCCGGGAGCTGGACATCGAACCCGTCTTTTTCACCACCTCCCAGGCGGGCCAGGCCGGCCCCGATATCGGTGTCGAGCTGCCGCCGCTGGTGGATGCCCGCGCTATCGATGATCTCAAGGCAATGGACATCATCATCACCTGTCAGGGTGGGGACTACACCAAGGCGGTTTACCCGGAGCTGCGCAAGGCCGGGTGGAATGGCTACTGGATCGACGCCGCCTCGGCGCTGCGCATGAACGACGACGCCATCATCATTCTCGATCCGGTCAACGGCCAGGTAATACGCGACGGTCTGGCCGCCGGAGTGAAGAACTTTGTCGGCGGCAACTGTACCGTGAGTCTCATGCTGATGGGTCTCGGTGGCCTGTTCAACGCCGGGCTGGTGGAGTGGGCCAGCGCCATGACCTATCAGGCGGCCTCCGGCGCCGGCGCCCAGAACATGCGCGAGCTGATCAGTCAGATGGGGGCGATTCACGATCGTTCCGCCGCCCTGCTGGCCGATCCCGCCAGCGCCATTCTCGATATCGACCGCCAGGTGGCCGCGACATTGCGGGGCGGTGATTTCCCTGTCGACAATTTCGGCTTTCCCCTGGCTGGCAGCCTGTTGCCCTGGATCGACAGCGAGCTGCCCTCCGGCCAGAGCCGCGAGGAGTGGAAGGCCCAGGCGGAGACCAACAAGATACTCGGCCGTGCCGGCAGCCCGATTCCTGTGGACGGCATCTGCGTGCGGGTCGGCGCCATGCGCTGCCACAGTCAGGCGCTGACCCTCAAGTTGACGCGGGACATCCCCCTCGACGACATTCAGCACATCATTGGCGAGGCCAACGACTGGGTGCGGGTGGTTCCCAACCACCGCGAGGACAGCCTGGCGGCGCTTACCCCCGCGGCGGTCACCGGCACCATGGAGATTCCCGTCGGCCGGCTGCGCAAGCTGAACATGGGTCCTCGGTATCTGGGCGCCTTCACCGTGGGCGACCAGTTGCTGTGGGGCGCCGCGGAGCCCCTGCGCCGCATGTTGCGCATCCTGATGGCGGACTGAGCCTGGTCCGCCAGGGTTCCCCCCCCTTCTCCCCCGTGGAAGGCAAGACTTTTGCCCTCCAGTGGTTGCCATTGACTGTACTAATAATAAATACTTACACCTGATATCTGCCGCCGCGGTTGATTTCAGGGTTGCCGCCATAGGTTCCGGGGCGTCGTCGGGGAATAAATAAGGGACCACAACGAAGGGAACAAACATGGTTTTGCGCAAACGACCGCTTGCCACCGGTGTCGCCGCACTGGTCTTCTCCTCCTGGGTTTCCGCCCTTGGGCTGGGTGAGATCCAGCTGCATTCCGCCTTGAACGAACCCCTGGACGCCGAGATTCGCCTTCTCAACCTCGGCAATCTCACCGAGACCGAAATCATCGCCGGGTTGGCCTCCGCCCGGGATTTCGTCACCGCCGGCATCGACCGCGAGCCCATACTGTCGGAGTTGGTGTTCAGCCTCGACCTTTCCAATCCCTCGGTGCCGCTGCTGCGGGTCTCCAGCCAGCGACCCATCCGCGAACCCTATCTCGATTTCCTGGTGGATGTGCGCTGGCCCAACGGTCGCCTGATGCGGGAATACACGGTGCTGCTGGACCTGCCAGTGTACGCCGCCGACCAGGCGGTGCGCCCTTCGCCGGTGGACTCCCATCAACCCGTGCAGTGGCAGGACCAGCCGGACACGGCGCCGCCCCCCCCTCGCCCCAGGGCGGAGCCGCCGCCCCGCGTCGACACGCCGGTGGCCGCCGGTGACGAATACCAAGTGAGATCCGGGGATACCCTGTGGGGCATAGCCTCGCGCCTGTCCGGGCCTGAGTCGGTGCACCGCAAGATGGCGGCGATTCACCAGCTCAACCCCGCCGCCTTCATTAACGGGGATATCAATCTGTTGCGCCAGGGAGAAGTCCTGCGGCTGCCGGACTACAGGCAGTTGGCCGAGGCCCCAGCGGCGCCGGCAACCCGCCAACCCCCTCGCGAGGAGGAGCTGGCGCCGGCGCCACAGGTCAGGGAGCCCGTTGCCGCCGTTCCCCGTGAGACAGCGGATCAACCCCCCGCGGGGCGTTTGCGGCTCTCCGCCATCGATGCCGACACCGCCAACGAAACCGATGTGCTGGCTCCAGCGGCGGGAATGGGCGCGGGCGAGGCCCTTATCCGTGGCGAGTTGCAGGACATCCAGGACGAACTGGCGCGCACCCAGCGCGAGAACAGCGAACTGCGCCTGCGGCTGGCCAATCTGGAAGATCAGATCGCCACCATGCAGCGAATCATGGAAGTGAGCAGTGACGACATGCGCGCGGTGCAACTGCTTGCCGGCAGTGATACAACCCCGTCGGCCGGTGCCAGCGAGCCACCGCCCGGCGCCGGCAGTCCGGACCCGGAGCCCGTCGCCAGTGATGGCGCTGCCGCACCGCCGGCACCGGCTCCCGCCCAGACACAATCGGACAAAGGATGGTTTCAAACGGTGAGCAGCTATCTGATCTATATCGTGGGCGCCCTGCTGGTGTTGATCGCCGGTTTGGTGATTGCCGTCCAGCGCAAGCGTCGTCAAGACCACTATGAAAG
>JBJHDJ010000332.1:0-3561 GCA_050486485.1 Porticoccaceae bacterium | reverse complement strand
CTCGCCAGCTTTCCGTTGTGCGCAGGTTGTCTCCCGTAGGGTGGGTTGAGCGAAGCGATACCCACCGGTTCGTGCGGCCTCATGGCGAGGTATGGTGGGTTACGCCTGCGGCTAACCCACCCTACGCGTCGCAACCATCCAGCTCAACGCGTCCCGTGGATGGATTGAACCACCGGGTCAGTCCACCAGCCGGATCTTGCTCCAGTCTCCATCCACGGCGTCCAGCAGGCGGCGCAGGGCGGGGCTTTTGTAGTTGACGGTCTTGTCCTGCCAGCGCTTGTGCACGCTGCGGTGCAACACCGGCGCCACCTCGCGGGTGTCGGAGCGACGCATGGCGCGGTAGAAACCCTTGTACTCGTTGTGCTGCTTGCCCCTGTGATCCGGCTTGAGGTTCTTGATGAAATGGGGCTCGAACGCCAGGCCGAATTTTTGCGCCTCGCCCGCCAGCCACTTGCCGGCGCAGTCGCCGAGGCCGCGCTCGGCATAGCCGCCCCCCACATCGGTGTGAACCCCGGCGAACCACACCTGTTCCAGGTCGATGCCCGGCTTCGCGGTCCACAGGGCCGGCTCGAAATCCTGGCGGTTTTCGTCGATGGACACCGCGTGACGGGCGTGGCGGATGATCTTGCTGGGGGCGGTGTCGTGGAACAGATAGCGCTCGGTGCCAAGGGTGCCGAGAAAGGGGGCAGGTATCCCCAGGGCACCCACCGTGTCCCACACCCCGACGAACTCGATCTCCGTGACATCCGCCACCGCGAAGGCCTTGCGGTACTGGCGCGCCCTGTCCTCCCCGGGGGCGGAGGACGGTACTCGCTGCCGGTACAGGTCGTAGGCACCGGATATACGGTCGGCGTGGGCGCGGGTCAGCACGCCGCAGTTGCGGATGAAACCCGCCAGGGAGCGCACCGTGTAGGCGCCGCGGCTGAAGCCGAACAGAAACAACTGGTCACCGGGTTCGTAGTTGTGCACCAGGAAGCGGTAGCAATCCATGATGTTCTTGTCGATGCCGGCGCCGGTGACTCCGCCCTTGAAGCGATCCCCCTCGCTGCCCACCCCCCAGTCGTAGTACACCACCTGCTTGTTGCCATCGCCATCCTCGGGGGCTATGCCCCGGGCGAGACGCATGACATGGGTGGGGTTGTCGCTTTCCGGTGATTGCCAGGTGCCATCGGCACAGATGACGATGCGTTTCATCGCTCGACCTCCTTTTCATTGTCCACAGATCATCGGGCTCCGGCGGCGGGGAGATTGAACCGGCCCGTTTCCACCACATCGATCATGGGCATGACGCGGCCCACATCGAGCTTGGCCCGGAAAGTGTAGCTCAATCCCTGGCGTTGGCCCGCCATCAGATCGGTGAGAAGCCGCATGCCGCCAAACAGGTCAGGGCTGGCCTCGATGACGAAATCGGCGCTGCCGTACCCCGGCACCCTGGGCAGATCCGGCGTGGCGCCGCTGAGGATGCGGTGCCCCTCGATCTCTACTCCGTAGCTCATGCCACGCAGGGGTAGTGCCTGGCGGTTGGGGTTGATTACCTGCACGCCGATATTGAAGCGCGGCGCCATGCCGCTGGACTCTGGCGACAGGGTAAAGGAGGTGATGTTGACCTGGGGAGTCTCGTAGCCTGACTGCATGCCCGCGCAGCCGGCCAGCAAGACCACCATCATCAGGAGGGCGAAGCGCTGAATCCTTGCCATGGGAATCGTCCCGTCATGTCGTTGAGGAAGCTCAAGGGTACACAGAACAGGTTGCGCATGGGTAGCGACTTCGTCTCACACAGCCACTATCAACCAGGCATGCAAATAGGTATCCATACCTATTTGCATGCTCGCCCCGGAAATACTGGCGGAATTGGGTCGAATTCCTGGTATTTCCGGGGCTTGCATTGGCCTACGGCCAATGGCGGCACATCCCTGTGCCGCTTATTAACCCAACGATAATTCGTGCCGGGTTAATAGCATCCAGGGCCCTGCAACGCTCAGTCCCCCGACCACCAACTGCCCCCCAACACCCGGTACAGATCCAGGGCGCTCTGATAGCGGGACAACTCGAACAGCACGAAATTGTCCTGGCTGCTGATCAAACTGCGCTGGGCATCCAGCAGGGCCAGGTAGTCCGCGGCGCCTTCCCGGTAACGCAGGTCCGCCAGTTCGTAGGCCCGTTGCGCCAGGGCCAGAACCTCGGCCTGCAACTCCCGGTTGTGGTCCTGGGTGGCCAGGTCGGCCAGTACATTTTCCACCTCGAGGATGGCCTGCAAGGTGGCCTGGTAATAGCTGGCCATCAGCTCCCGCTCGGCCGCCTCGGCGGCGCCGATATCCGCCCGCAACCGGCCGCCCTGGAACAGGGGTTGCAGCAGATTGGCGCCGAGCCCTGTGGCGGTGACGGCGCCGCCACCGGTCAACAGATCGCCCGTACTGGCGCTGGCGGAGAGTCTCAGGCTGGGGAACAGGGCCGCCCGGGCCGTCTCCACATTGGCATTGGCGGCGGCCAGTTGCCGTTCAGCCTGCAACAGATCGGGGCGGCGTCGCAGCAGTTCGCCCGGTTGTTCAGGACCAATGGCGGGGAGAGTGATCTCGGCCAGGGAGTTCCCCGCCAGTTGCAGGCTGCCGGGGGGCTGGCCGGTGAGCACCGCCAGGGCGTGGGCGGTCTGCTGGCGGGCGCCTTCCAGCTCGCGAATCTGGGTGCGCTGGCTGGTCACCGCCGCCTGCTGCTGCACCAGCTCCAGTTGCGAGGCGCTGCCCTCGCGGAACTGCAACTGGATAAGGCGCAGTACCTCCTCGCTGGCGGCGAGACTGTCGAGGGCATAGTTGAGGCGATCCTGGGCGGCGAGCCACTGTAGGTAGGCCCCGGCAAGTTCCGCCTGCAAGCTGAGGCGGGCGCCGTGGTGGGCGTATTCGCTGGCCTCCAGGGCCGCCAGGGAGGCGCCCACCGCGGATCTCACCCGGCCCCACAGATCCACTTCGTAGCTGGCCCCGGCGGAAAGCCGATCCGAATCGCCACCGTCGCGGTTGCCGCCCTGCCACTGGTCGTTGCGGTTGATGGCATAGCCCATGTCAAGCTGGGGGAACAGGAGGGAACGGCTGACATCCAACCGGGCGCGGGCCTGCTCGATACGCTCCAGGGAGGCCCGCAGGCTGTAGTTGCCGGCCATGGCCAGGGCCATCAGCCGATCAAGCTCGGCGCTGCCAAAGGCCGCCCACCAGTCCCCATCCGTGGCCAGTGCCGTGTCGACAACGATCCCCTCGCCACCCTGCCAGTGGCTGGGGATCACCCGGTCGGCCTCGAAAACCGGCGTCGGGCCCGCGGCGCATCCCGCCAGCAACAGGGCCCCCATCAGGGTGGAACAATGCAGAATCCGACGCATGGAGTTCTTGATCCGTTACTCGGCGGCCAGGGCCGTCACCGGGTTGAGCCGCGCGGCCTTGCGCGCCGGAAGGTAGCCGAAGATCAGCCCGGTGGCCAGGGCGCAGCCGAAGGCCAGAATGGAGGGCGCCGGGGTGAACACCGCGGCCTGCCCGAAATAGCCAAGCCCCTTGGCAATGGCCACGCCGAAGGCAATGC
>JBJHDJ010000331.1:0-3562 GCA_050486485.1 Porticoccaceae bacterium | reverse complement strand
ATGGATGCGGGCAACGAACTTGCCCAGGGTATGCAGGTTGTCGAGATTGTCCAGCTCCGGGGCGTGGCCGCCGCGGCGAGGGTAGAGGGCAAAGCGGAAACCGTCGTGGTGGCCCAGACTGTCGCCCTCCTGCTCCCCGTGCAGCGGCAGGGGCGCCACCACCGGCAACTCCTGCTCCACCAGGTCAAAACAGAAGGCGTGCTCCTCGGCAATCTGGGCATCGCTCCAGCGCTCCGGCCGATAGAACTTGGCGATCAATGGTTCGCCCTCGTCGATACCCACCTGGTAGACCCGGTTCTCGTAGCTGTTGAGGGCCAGCAGGCGACCGTCGCACAGGCGCCCGGTGGTCTCCACCGCCGCCATGATCAATTCCGGGGCGAGCCGGTCGAAGGGGTGGGCGCCCTCCCCGGGGTCGCTGTCGCCGCCCCGAGGGGGGTTCTCCAAGCGGTTCATCAGCGGTAGACCACGGTGGTCTCGACACGCACCTGCCCCACCAGTTCCGCCACCAGTCGGTCGCCATCCGCCAGGGGGCCAACCCCGGCGGGGGTGCCGGTGAGCACCACATCGCCGGGCACCAGGGTGAAAAATTCGCTGATATGGCTCAACAGATGGAGGATGGGGAACAGCATCATGGCGCTGCTGCCGCGTTGGGTCCGCTCGCCATTGCGGGACAGGCTCACCTCGAGCGCGGTGAGATCCTGGCCGTTGAACGGCACGAAGTGGGACAGGGCGCAGGAACCGTCGAAAGCCTTGGCCTTCTCCCAGGGTTGACCGCTGGCCTTGAGCCGGTCCTGCAGGGTCCGCAGGGTGAGGTCAAGGCCCACCCCCAAGCCGGCGATGACGGCCTCCGCCTGCCCGGGCCTGCCCTCGCTGAAGGGCCTGCCGATCAGCACACTGATTTCCGTCTCGTAGTGACAGGGTTGAAAGCGCCGGCGGATGGCCAGTGGCTGCTCCAGATCCACCAGCGCCGTGGCGGGCTTGATGAACAGCAGCGGCTCGTCGGGCACGGGGTTACCCAGTTCGCGGGCGTGATCGGCGTAGTTGCGTCCCACGCACACCACCTTGCCCGGCCCCTGCAGAAAGGGCCGGCCATCGACGAAACGGTGGCGATAGACGGCTTCAGAAGAAAGCATCTGGCAGTTCCTTGCCCTCGCCGTAGGCCAGCCAGCCCTTGATCACCCGGTAGATGAACCACACCACCATGGCCAGCCAGATCAGCACCCCGATGCCGATGATCACCAGCACCAGCCCGATCAGGCTGCCCAGCAGGGTGTACCAGAAGGTCTTGATCTGCCAGCGTACATGGCTCTCCAGCCAGGTGCCCGCCACGGCGTCCCGCTTCAGGTAGTTGACGATGACACCGGCGACGCTGGTGAGGGGCACCACCAGGCTCAGGGCTTGCAGAATGTAGACGATCAGCACGGTGTTTTTCTGCTGCTCGGTGACAGCCGCGCCGGACGGTGGAGGAGTGACTGGCGGGTGTTCCATGGTGATTGCCTCTTGCTGGGGTTTGATTCCGGACCGACCGTCGCCGGCCCTGGCGATGCCGGGCTTCGCCATCCGGTTCGCGCCCGGCCATGACAGCACGGTCAGGCAGGGGCCATTCCCTGCTGCCCCTGGCCGCGAGCCCGGATACTACCACCAATGGATGACAACTGGCGCGCCGGGCACAAGGTTGAACCCGGGGCGACGGGTGGTGTCGCATAATGTTGATGTATTTCGCAGTAATCCAGGAGCAATAGTTATGCCCGATCGACCCAAGCCCCCCGTCACCGACACTGAATCAGGCCACAGCGATGCCGCCGTGGACGCTGGCCGCCGCCGCTTCATGGGATCCGCCACCGCCGGCCTGGCCGGCCTCGCCCTCGGCGGCGGGGTCGTGGCGGGATCATCGCCGGCCCATGCCGCGGGCACCGGGAGCGGACGCTACCGGAACAAGGTGGTGCTGATCACCGGCGCCACCTCCGGCATCGGCGCGGCCGCCGCCCAGGCCTATGCCCGGGAGGGTGCCAAGGTGATGTTCTGCGGCCGCCGTGAGGAGCGCGGCGCGGAACTGGAACAGGCCATCCGCGACAACGGCGGCGAGGCCACCTTCATGGCCGCCGATGTGCGGGAGGACGAGCAGATGGCGGCTCTAGTGGCCCATTGCGTGGATGTCCATGGCGGCCTGGATATCGCCTTCAACAACGCCGGTATCGCCGGCCCCCTGGGGGCCATCGACGATCTGCCCCTGGAGGGCCCGGGGGGCTACCTGGATCTGATGCGCACCAATGTGGACGGGGTGCTGTTCGCCATGCGTCACGAATTGCCGGTGATGCGCGCCGCGGGCTCAGGGGTGATCGTCAATACCGGGTCCATGCTGTCCCACAGGGGGTCGCCCAGGGCCGCGGCCTACGCCGCCAGCAAGCATGCGGTGATCGGCCTGACCCGCTCCGCCGCCAGCGCCGACGCCGGCAACGGCATCCGGGTGGTGAGCGTGTCCCCCGGTGGCACCCGAACCGAGCTGCTGCGCCAGTTCGCCGGTGGCGGCACCCTGTCAGGCATGGGCCAGAACTCCCCCATGGGCCGCCTCGCCGAGCCCGAGGATGTGGCCGCCGTGGTGCTGAGCGTCACCAGTCCGGAAAACCTGTTTCTCAACGGCGACGATATCCGCGCCGACGGCGCCTCCTCCGCTTGACCGGCCTGCCGCCGCGGCGGTTGCTGCTAGACTGCAACCACGGTTGTCAACAGGATGCCCGCCATGGCCTTGATACGATTCGCCCTGCTACTGATCACCACCAGCCTGCTCGCCACCGGTCTTCAGGCCGACGAGTACCGGGAGCAACGCCGGATCATGGTGGAGAACACCATCGTCGCCCGCGGCGTGACCGACGAGGCCACCCTGTCGGCCATGAGGGCGGTGCCGCGCCACAATTTCGTCGACCCGAGCCACAGCAGCCGCGCCTACGAGGACAGGCCCCTGCCCATCGGCCACGGCCAGACCATCTCCCAGCCCTATATCGTCGCCTACATGACCGAGTTGCTGGCGCCCAGGGCCGGCGACCGCATGCTGGAGATCGGCACCGGCTCCGGCTACCAGGCCGCGGTGCTGGCGGAGATCACCGATCAGGTGTACACCATCGAAATCATCCCCGCCCTGGCCGAATGGGGCCTCGCCAACCTGCGCGACAGCGGCTACCACCAGGTTCAGGTGAAGAACGCCGACGGCTACCACGGCTGGGAGGAGCACGCCCCCTTCGATGGCATCGTGGTCACCGCCGCCGCCGAGTCCATCCCGCCGCCCCTGGTGGCGCAACTGGCGGACGGGGGACGCATGGTGATCCCGGTGGGTTCCCGCTTCCAGACCCAGATGCTGATGCTGGTGGAGCGACACGGCGACGAGATTACCACCCGCAACCTGCTGCCGGTGCGCTTCGTACCCTTTACCCGCGCCGACGAACACTGAGCGATGGGGTCAGAGGCAAATGGCACTGAGTTAAGCCCCTCTACGGTAGTAGGGCGGTGTCCCGGGGGAGCGATTTCGAGACCGTCGGCGCCAGGGATGGCGCCGTCGAGCCCCAGG
>JBJHDJ010000330.1:0-3582 GCA_050486485.1 Porticoccaceae bacterium | reverse complement strand
CCGTGGGTTCGTCCCACTTCCGTGTGCTGTTCCTGGCGGCCCTGGTGCTGCTGGCCCTCACCTTCGTGGTCAACACCCTGGCGGAGATCATCCGCCAGCGGCTGCGCGCCCGCTACAGCAACCTGTGACTCCATAGGGGAAAGCGATGAAATCCTGGTTCAAGACTGGCACCCCCTGGATCTGGCTGAATGCCGGCGCGGTGGCGATTTGCATGATCATGGTGGCGGGTCTCATCGGCCTGATCGCGGTGCGCGGCTTCGGCCACTTCTGGCCCGCCAATGTGGTGCAGGTGGAAGTGATCGACCAGCAGGGGCAGAGCACCCTGGTGGTGGGGGAACTGGTGCGCCACCAGGTGATCCCCGCCGCCGTGGCGCGGGATGCCGGCAACTTCGTGCCGGAGGAAAAGGAGCTGGTCACCCGCTATTTGTTCAAGCAGGGCAACCGCGACCAGTTCGGCCGCGATTTCGTGTGGCACACGGAAATCGGCATGCAGCCGTTCAGCTACCCCAAGGACGCCTGGGCCATCGAACGCCGAGAATGGGGCAATTTCTACGGCTTCCCGGTGTCCATGGAGTTCGACGGACAAACCTATCTGGCGGATCACCCGGAGTTCTGGCGTAACCTGCAGGCGGCTGTCGCCCGCAGCGTGAGACTGCACGACGAAATCAAAGGTATCGAACGCCGCCAGATCGGTCGCATCAACGCTGGCATCGAGCAGTTGCGTCTGGATGAGCGCACCCTCAACCTGCGCGGCGTCAGCGGCGAGGCCAGGGCCGCGGAGGATGCGCGCATCGCCCAGCGCACCGCCGAGCTGGACGCCGAGTACGATGTGCTGCGCCAGGAGCTGGACATACTCTACAAGAGCACCCGGCGCGACAGCATCACCCTGCGCATGTCGGACGGCAACCAGCACACCATCAGCCTCGCGGACATCGTCAGGGTCACCGCCCCCAACGCCATGTCGGTGCTGGCCAAGATGGGACAATATGTGGAGCGGTTGTGGGAATTCATGACCGACGACCCCCGGGAGGCCAACACCGAAGGGGGGATCTTCCCCGCCATTTTCGGCACTGTCACCATGGTGCTGGTGATGTCCATCATCGTCACTCCGTTCGGTATTCTAGCCGCCATCTACCTGCGGGAGTATGCCCCCCAAAACCAGATGACCCGGATCATCCGCATCTCGGTGTACAACCTGGCGGGGGTCCCCTCCATTGTCTACGGGGTATTTGGCTTGGGTTTCTTCGTCTATTTCCTGGGCGGCAACATCGACCGGCTGTTCTACGAGGCGGCGTTGCCATCCCCCACCTTTGGCACCCCGGGCCTGTTCTGGGCGTCCCTGACCCTAGCGCTGCTGACCCTGCCCATCGTCATCGTGTCCACCGAGGAAGGCCTGGCGCGCATCCCCAGCACCATCCGTCAGGGGAGCCTGGCCCTGGGCGCCACCAAGGCGGAAACCCTCTGGAAGGTCATCGTGCCCCTGGCCACCCCGGCAATGATGACCGGCCTGATCCTGGCCATCGCCCGCGCCGCTGGCGAAGTGGCGCCGCTGATGCTGGTGGGGGTGGTCAAGCTGGCCCCCTCCCTGCCAATCGACGGCGTATTCCCCTATATCCACCTGGAGCGCAAGATCATGCACCTGGGCTTCCACATCTACGACGTGGGCTTCCAGAGTCCCAATGTGGAGGCCGCCAGACCCCTGGTGTACGCTACCGCGCTGGTGCTGGTGATGTTGATCGTGGTGCTCAACCTTACCGCCATTTCCATCCGCAACCGCCTGCGTGAGCGCTACCGCAGCGCCTCCGACTGACGCGGCACAACCCACAGGCATTCACCATGAACGACGAGTCCACGCCCATGAGCACGATGGAATCCCCTACCCACGGCACCCAGGTCAATCTGTCGCCGGCCCAGGCCCTCGCGGACAAGCCCCGCAATGTGGCCAGCCTCCAGGATGAAACCGCCAAGCTACAGGTGGAAAACCTCAACCTGTACTACGGCAACGACCAGGCCCTGAAAAGTATTTCCATGACCATCCCGGAAAAGAAGGTTACCGCCTTTATCGGTCCTTCTGGATGCGGCAAGTCCACCCTGTTGCGCTGCTTCAACCGCATGAACGACCTGGTGGATATCTGTCGCATCGAAGGCAAGATTCTCATGGACGGCAACAACATCTACGACCGGGATGTGGATGTGGCGGAGCTGCGCCGCACCGTGGGCATGGTGTTCCAAAAGCCCAACCCGTTCCCCAAGTCCATCTACGAAAATGTGGCCTACGGTCTGCGGCTGCAGGGTGTCAACGCCAAGCGCGACCTTGACGAAGTGGTGGAACGCTCCCTGCGGGGCGCCGCCCTGTGGGACGAGGTGAAGGACCGTCTCGACGATAACGCCTTCGGCCTGTCCGGTGGCCAGCAGCAGCGCCTGGTGATTGCCCGCGCCATCGCCATCGAGCCGGAAGTGATACTGCTGGACGAGCCCTGTTCGGCCCTCGACCCCATCTCCACCGCCAAGGTGGAGGAGCTGATCTACGAGCTCAAGGAGCTCTACACCATCATCATCGTCACCCACAACATGCAGCAGGCGGCGCGGGTGTCCGACTACACCGCCTTCATGTACCTGGGGGATCTGGTGGAGTTCGACGACACCGAAAAGCTGTTCACCAACCCTGCCCTCAAGCAGACCGAAGACTACATCACCGGCCGCTACGGCTAAGGAGTGATCCGTGGACAATTTGAATCTCGACCAGCATATCTCCCGGCACTTCAACGAGGAGCTGGAACACATCAAGACCGAACTGCTCACCATGGGCGGGCTGGTGGAAACCCAGTTGCGGGACGCGGTCACTGCCCTGCTGGAGGCGGACAGCGAGCTTGCCCAGCAGGTGATCGTCCGGGAGGACACCATCGACGCCATGGAGGTGAAGATCGACGAGGACTGCACCACCATCATTGCCCGCCGCCAGCCCGCGGCCTCCGACCTGCGCATGATCCGCGCCACCAGCCGTGCCGTGGCCGACCTGGAGCGCATTGGCGACGAGGCCAAGAAGATCGCCAAGATGGCCATCCTGTTGTGCGACGAGGGTAGTTCCCCGCGCGGCTATGTGGAGTTGCGCCACATCGCCAACAGCGTGCGCAAGATGGTCAACGATACCCTCGATGCCTTCGCCCGCTATGATGCCGACACCGCCCTGGAAACCCTCAAGGCGGACAAGCAGGTGGACATGGATTACAAGTCCGCCATGCGTGAACTGATCACCTACATGATGGAGGACCCCCGCAGCATCAGTCGGGTGATGAATGTGATCTGGGCCCTGCGTTCCCTGGAGCGGGTGGGTGACCACGCCAAGAACATCTGCGAGCACATCGTGTACCTGGTGAAGGGCAAGGACATCCGCCACGGCCAGGGTGACGATGATTGATACCCCGGCCGCTCCCCTGGCCGGGAGCCGCGGCTTCACCGACAACCCGCGGCGTCGATAGCCTCGGGGGGGGGGGGGGGGGCGCGGCGAAAGGCACCCACCCCCCCACCACCCCCCCCCCAACAAAAAGCAAACAAAAAAAAAAAAAAGATGTTGGGGTGGTG
>JBJHDJ010000329.1:0-3584 GCA_050486485.1 Porticoccaceae bacterium | reverse complement strand
ACTTGCTGGGCGTCGCCGCTGGCATGCTGGATATCGCCGTGGTGGAGGGTATCTTCAGGGGGTTGGTGAGTGACCCCGCGTTGTCGGTGTCCCTTATTCACCAGAGTGGCCGACTGGTGCTGAGGAGCCCGAACGGAATCCTGGGGGCGGGGGATGAAGTCCAGGGACTGACGGGTGTCGAGTTTCCCGTCCTGGAGCGCCAGACCCTGGATGTCGCCCGGGGCCTGGATGGCCAGCGCCGGCTTGTCAATGTCTACCCCCTGGAGGGCGTTCCCCTGGTGGTCACCGGCGCCCTGAGCCTGGACGCGGCGCGGGGAACGGCGTTGGCTGTCGCCGCCGGATTGTCCGCCCTGTGGTTGGCCATTGCCGTCGTCAGCTTTTTGGCGGCCCTGGCGCTGGGCCGCGCCTGGCGCCGGGAGCGCCGCGCCCAGGAGTTGTATCAGAGTGTATTCGATGGCGTATCCGATCCGGTGTGCCTGCTGCAAGTGGAAAGCAGCGGCCAGCGCTTTCGCTTTGTCGCCGCCAACGGCGCCTGGCGGTCGGTGACGGGCGGCGACACGGACAGGTTGCTGGAGCGTACCCCCGAGGACATTTGGCCCCCTGACACCGCGGCGGCCATCAACCGGCTCTGCCAGCGGGCCCTGGCGAGTCCCTGCCAGGAGGAGGCGGAACTGGATCTGGGAGGGGGGCTGCGTGTCTGGCGGCTGGCCCTGGATCCGGTGCAGGATTCCGACGGCGCTTCCCAGTTGGTGTTGATGCTCCACGACAGCACCGAGCAGTCGCGGCTTGCCAGGATCGCCGCCAGTCTCCCCGGCTTTGTCTACCAGTTGTACCGCTGCCCGCGGGGCGAGTTCCGTTTTCTGTCCGCCAGCGCCAATGTCGCCAGTTATTTCGGGGTGACCACGGAGCAGGTGCTGGCGGACCCCGATAACCTGCTGGGCATGATCCACCCCGAGGATTTCGACCGGGTCATCGACGAGAGCTTGGACACCGCCAAGCGCAATGTGCACTGGCACAGCCGTTTCCGGATGGTGCGCCCCGATGGCCGGATGCTGTGGATCGAGGCGCGGGATACCCCTGTCACCGACCCGGACGGCGGCATCCTGTGGACCGGCTACGCCAACGACATCACCGAGCTGGTGGCGTTGGAGGAGGCGCTACGGCAAAGCGAGGCCAAGTTCCGCATGTTCGTCGAGCGGGCCAACGACATCATCTTCACCGTGTCCCCCGAAGGCCTGTTGACCTACGTATCCCCCAATGGCAGCAATGTTCTCGGCTACAGCCTGGAAGAAATGATCGGCCATTCCATTGCCGACTTCATCCACCCTGAAGATCTGTCGCGCTGCGAGGCCTATGTGGAGGATGTACTGGCGGGCAACCAGCGGCCGGAAGCGGTGGAATACCGGGTGCGTCACCGCAATGGCGAGTGGCGCTGGCATACTTCCACGGGCTCCCGGCTCAGCGGAGATAGCCTGCACGGCTGTCTGGGGGTTGCCCGGGACATTACCGAGCGCAAGCTGGCGGAGCAGCGCATCGCCCACCTGGCCCACTACGACCTGCTCACCGACCTGCCCAACCGGGCGCTGTTCTTCGAACTGGGGGAGCGCGCCCTGAACCAGGCGCGACGGGAAGGAAAACTGTGCGCCCTGCTGTTCGCCGACCTGGACTTCTTCAAGCCGGTCAACGACCGTCACGGCCACGCCATTGGCGATATCTTGCTGCAACAGGTCGCGGCGCGGATGGTGCGCTGTGTGCGCGGTAGCGATGTGGTGGCGCGCATCGGCGGCGACGAGTTCCTGGTACTGCTGCCGGGCCTGGACGAGGCCGAACAGGCCCGGGTGCCGGCGGCCAAGATCCTCAAGGCCCTGGCCCAGCCCTTCGAGATCGAGGGTCGCAGGCTCGATATCACTTGCAGTATCGGCATTGCCCTGTTCCCCGCCCACGCCGGCGACATGGCGACACTGGCGAGGCGCGCCGACGAGGCGATGTACGAGGCCAAGCGGCAGGGGCGCAACGGGATTCATGTCCATGTCGGCGTGGAACATGCCGGTGGACGGGAAGGGCAATCACCCGGCTGAAATCCAGGGCTTCCCAGCCGGCAATTGACCCGAAGCGTCATGGCTTCCCTCACTGGTCCGAGAGGGCAGCCCTCGAACTGTCATGGATCGCCTGGTAGTGGGCGTGTTTGTGCTGGTATTTTCCCCTGCCCGTCAGGGTGTGAAGGAGCCTGTTGTTCAGCTTGCGAAAGAATGCCCGGCGGGTATTTTTTTTCAGAAGCCGGCGAATGTCCTCGGGATGGTAGTGCTTGCGATAAAACAGATGCAGGCCGTTGTGTTTTTTTAGTGTCAAGGCGTAGTGATCCGTGCGTCGTTCACTGCCGCCACCCAGGTGAAAAACGTTTACCTGGGGAATATGGCCTATGAGAAATCCCGCCTCCCTGATGCGCCAGCAAAGATCGGCCTCCTCGCCATAAAGAAAGAAATCCTCGTCGAAGCCCCCCACCGCCTCGAAAACATCCCGGCGCACGATCATGCTGGCTCCGATTACCCAGGCGATTTCACCAGGCAAGTCGGGCAGTGGGTGACGCAGGTGCTGGGCATCGGGATAGCGGTATTTCGGCTTGCCCTCGTCGAAATGCTTTTGGTTGAGCAGGGGCGTGCCGGCCAGGCCAATCCGCGGGCTATGGTCCATTTCGCGCAGCAGGGTGGCAAGCGCATGGGTATCCATCAGCGTGGCGTCGGGATTGAGAAAGTATAAATACCTTCCCCTGGCGGATCTGGCGGCGAGGTTGTTGGCGCGGCCAAAGCCGAGATTGGCGTTGCTGGCGATGAGCCGGATGGCGGGGGTGTAGGCCTCGAGCACGGCGAGGCTGTCGTCGCTGCTGGCATTGTCCACCACCAGGATTTCCGACGAAACATTTTCCTGCGCCAAAACGGAATCCAGGCAGTTGGTGATCAGGTCCGCGGCATTGTAGTTGACGATGATGACGCTGATATCTGGCATGGCGGCGTTGTCGGCAGGGATGGTGGGTGGGTTTTCAGCCATGGCTTGTTACTCGTCCGCAGTCCTTGGCTCGACAGCGTAAATCAAAAGCTGTCATGGGTGGGAGTCGACCCTGGAGTATTGACACTCTTGCCTAGCGCTGCAGGGGCACGCCATGCCGACCAACTCCCCGGGTAGCTCGCCTTGCACCACGCCAAGGCTACACTTTATCCTCGACATTGGCTTTTTTACCCAGGGGGATTCATGTTGGCCTGCGTCCAGGCTTCTCCGGTTCCACCCGGTGGCCTCGAGCCCAAGCGCTGGGGAAACCGGCATGGGGCGCGGAGGCTTGACCGATGACACCGTTGCGCACCTCCGTGGTCAAGGGCGCGGAAATCGCACTCTGGGTGCCGGCCCTCGCCGATCTTCGTATCCGCGTGTTCCGGGAATTCCCCTACCTCTACCAGGGCTCCGTGGACTACGAGCGGCGCTACCTGGACACCTACCTGCGTTCCCCCGACAGTGTCGCCGTGCTGGCCTTCGACGGGGATCGCGTGGTGGGGGCTTCCACCGGCCTGCCCCTGGCCCACGAGAGCGGGGAA
>JBJHDJ010000328.1:0-3588 GCA_050486485.1 Porticoccaceae bacterium | reverse complement strand
CCTGCCACTGCCAGCGGGGCTTGCCCACTTCCCGGGCCAGTTCGTCGATCACGGCGATGGCGGCCTGCATTTCCTGGTGACCGTAGAGCACGGCGCCGAGCATCAGATCCTCCGGCAGCTCCTTGGCCTCCGACTCCACCATCAGTACCGCGTCGCGGGTACCCGCCACCACCATGTCGAGACCGGACCTGGCAAGTTGCGAATAGGTGGGATTGAGGAGATAACCGGCCTCGGGGTTGTAGCCCACCCGGGCGGCGGCAATGGGGCCGTTGAAGGGGATACCGGAAATGGCAAGCGCCGCGGACGTGCCGAGCATGGCGGCAATATCCGGATCGATGTCCTTGTCGGCGGACAGCACGGTACAGATCACCTGCACCTCGTTCCGGTACCCGTCGGGAAACAGCGGGCGGATGGGGCGGTCGATCAGCCGCGAGGTCAGGGTTTCCTTCTCGCTAGGACGCCCTTCTCGCTTGAAAAAGCCGCCGGGAATCTTGCCGGCCGCGTAGGCCTTCTCCTGGTAGTTGACCGTCAGCGGGAAGAAATCCAGGCCCGGCTTGGGTTCACGGGAGCCAACCACGGTACACAGCACGCTGACATCGTCCATGGTGCACAGCACGGCGCCGGTGGCCTGACGGGCGATGCGGCCGGTTTCCAGGGTGACGGTATGTTGACCGTATTGAAATGATTTGATTACAGGGTTCACTTTATTCACCTTTCCAAACAAAGACGGCTCCCCAGGAGCCGTCCGAATGCATTAACGACGCAGGCCGAGCCTTTTGATCAGGTCGGAGTAACGATTGGCGTCCTTTTCCTTCAGGTAGTCCAGCAGCTTGCGGCGCTGGTTGACCATGCGGATCAGCCCACGACGGGAGTGGTGATCCTTCTTGTGGCCCTCGAAGTGGCCTTGCAGCTTGTTGATGTTGGCCGTCAGCAGGGCCACCTGTACCTCGGGGGAACCGGTGTCTCCTTCGCCTTGGGCATATTCCTTGACGATAACGCTTTTCTCGATTGCACTCAGTGCCATGTTGCTTCTCCTCTATGCGGTGTTGGTACAGGGATGTCCGCGCATAGGTACAGACACCCTAGGGTGGCCCGGAATGGGCCGCTTTTCAGAAACTCGTCAACTGGCGTTGGCCTGCGCCACCACCAGGCGGCGCGGGGCGAGACGCCCGTCCTCCAAAACTTCACCGACGCCGATAAAGGCGCCGCTGTCGAAGATGCGCACTATATCCCCTTCACGGGCTTCACGGTAGACCTTGGCGGCCATCACCGGTTGACCACGCCGAATATACCAGGCCATGGACTCCGGCAAATCCACCGCCATCAGGTGGGCAACCGCCGCGTCAACCGGCTTGAGCAGGTAGTCGAGATCCTCGCCGCGGCGCCCTTCCCGCAGGGTGGTCAATTCCTCCAGGGAAATGGCGTCGGCATCGCCAAAACAGCCCGCCTCGCCGCGGTGCAGGGCGCTGACATGGCCGCCACAACCGAGCACGGCTCCGAGATCCTCCGCCAGGGTGCGCACATAGGTGCCCTTGCTGCAGCGGATTTCCACGTCCACCTCCGCCACCTCGCCGGGGCGGAAAGCCAGCAGGCGGTAACCGTGGATGGTGACCGGCCTGGGTTCCCGGTCCACTTCCACCCCTTGCCGGGCCAGTTTGTAGAGGGGCACGCCATCCTTCTTCAGGGCCGAGTACATGGGGGGCACCTGGAGAATCTCGCCCCGGAACCCGGCGATGGCCGCCTCCACCTGGACGGCATCGATGGCGGCGGCGGAACGCCTCTCCAGCTCCTCGCCCTCGGCGTCGCCGGTGGTGGTGACGATGCCCAGCCGGAAGGTGCTGACATAGCACTTGTCGGCATCCAGCAGGAACTGGGTGAACTTGGTGGCCTCGCCGAAGCAGATGGGCAGCACGCCGGTGGCCATGGGGTCAAGACTGCCGGTGTGTCCCGCCTTGGCGGCGTAGAACAGATACTTGGCCTTTTGCAGGGCATCATTGGAGGTCATGCCGGCGGGCTTGTTGACCACCAGGATGCCGTCCACCGGGCGCCCGCGCTGCTTGCGTCGCGCCAAAACTAGTCGTCCTCCCGGTGGCCGTCGTCATCGGCGTGCCGCGCCCTGTCACTGGACACCGCCAGATCGATCAGGGCCGACAGCTTCTGGCCACGCTCGCCACTGGCGTCGTAGTAGAAGCGCAGGCGGGGCACGGAACGCATGCGCACCGTCTTGCCCACCTGGGCGCGCAGGAATCCCGCCGCCCCGTTGAGCACTTCCAGCGCCTCGCTGGCGTCGTCGTCGCTCTTGGGCACCACGAAATTGACATGGACCTTGGCCTGGGACATATCCCGACTGACCTGCACCTCGGTGATATTCACCATGCCCAGACGCGGATCGTCCATCTCGTCGCGGATGATCTCCGCCAGTTCCCGCTGCAGGGCATCGGCTACCCGGTCGGCTCGCTTGAATTCTCTGGGCATGGCTGGACTCGCCGGCCGCGAGGTGGCGCTGGGACGCCCACCCTCACAGCTTGCGGGCGACCTCCTTCACATCGTAGACCTCGATCTGGTCACCGGGCCTGACATCGTTGTAGTCCTTCACGCCGATACCGCACTCGGTGCCGCTGCGCACTTCGGCCACATCGTCCTTGAAGCGCCGCAGGGATTCCAGCACGCCTTCGTAAATCACCACATTGTCCCGCAGCACGCGGATGGGCTTGTTGCGGTAGACCGTGCCCTCGGTGACGATGCAACCGGCGATCTGGCCAAACTTCGGGGAGTTGAACACATCCCGCACCTGGGCGATGCCGACAATTTCCTCGCGGATCTCCGGGGACAGCATGCCCGACAGCGCCTGCTTGACATCGTCCAGCAGGTTGTAGATCACGCTGTAGTAGCGGATATCCACCCCTTCCTGCTCGGCAACCTTGCGAGCGGACGCCTCGGCCCGCACATTGAAGCCGAGAATCACCGCGCCAGTGGTGAGCGCCAGGTTGATATCGGATTCATTGAGACCACCCACGCCGGATGCCACCACATTGACCGCCACCTCGTCATTCTGGATGGCGGCAAGGGACGACAGGATGGCTTCCAGGGAACCGCGCACATCGGCCTTGACCACCACCGGCAAGACCTTTTTCTCGGTATTGTCGCCAAAACCGGCGAACATGCTGTCCAGCTTGGCGGCCTGCTGGCGGGCCATGCGCTCCTCGCGGGCCTTGAGCTGGCGGAAATCCGCCACTTCCCTGGCCTTGCGCTCGTCCGCCACCACCATGAACTCGTCGCCAGCATCGGGCGTGGAATCGAGACCAACGATTTCCACGGGAATGGAGGGACCCGCCTCGGCAACGGGCTTGCCATTTTCGTCGCTCATCAGACGAATCTTGCCGACACTCTGTCCCGCCAGCACGAAGTCGCCCTTGCGCAGGGTTCCCTGCTGGACCAGGGCCGTGGCCACCACGCCGCGCCCTTTCTCCAGGCGGGATTCGATGATCACCCCCTGAGCGGGGATATCGCGGGGCGCCTGGAGCTCGAGAATCTCGGCCTGCAACAGCACGGCTTCCAGCAATTCATCGATACCGAGGCCGCTGTGGG
>JBJHDJ010000327.1:0-3593 GCA_050486485.1 Porticoccaceae bacterium | reverse complement strand
GCATGGCCAGCAGGGTGCTGACCTTGGCGCCGCCCCCGCTCTCGCCGAAGATGGTGACATTGTCCGGGTCGCCGCCGAACTGGGCAATGTTGTCCCGTACCCACTGAAGGGCCAGCACCTGGTCCAGTTGTCCCACCATGCCCGAGTCGGCAAAGTCCCCGTGAAGGCCGCCAAGGTACAGATAGCCGGGGGCGCCCAAGCGGTGATTGATGGTGACCACCACCACATCCCCGCGCCGCGCCAGGGCATGCCCCTGGTACACCCTCTCGCCCCCGGAGCCGATGCCAAAACCGCCGCCATGCAGCCAGAACAGCACCGGGCGCCTGTTGGCCGGTGATGGCTCCGGGGTGAAAACATTGAGGAACAGGCACTCCTCGCTGCTGGGGTAGTCGTCCACCTGGCCGTCGCGGAAGGCCTCACGCACCCGCTCGGCGAACGAGTCCCCCGGGGTCATGCGCGCTCCGCCGCCCACGGTGCCCTGGGGGGCGCGGGCGCCGAACCGGAAGCACTCCTTGACCCCCGTCCAGGGTGCGGGAGGACTGGCGGGCTGAAAGCGGTGCCGGCCCGTTTCGGTGCCGTAGGGAATGCCGCGAAACACGGAGATGCCGCTTTCCACCAGGCCCCGCACCCTGCCGGTGGCCGTGTCCACTGGCGCGGTGGTGGCGCTGGCCGCCAGGGACAGGGGCGCCAGGGCGGTGACGCCCGCGGCCGCCGCCAGCTTGAGCAGGGATCTTCGGGAGATGGCGGAAGTGTTCATGGTGTTTCCTCGTTATGGTTATCGATGATATCGGCCTCAGCGCCCCGCCTTGAGGCGCTGCCAGTAGCGGTCGTAGATCAGCAGGGCATCCCCCACATCCTCCTGGAATTCGCCATTCTCCAAATCCTGGGGCGTCGGGTACTGGGCGCGGTTTTCCACCACCTCGTCCGGCAGCAGCTCCAGGGCGCCGAGGTTGGGGGAGGCGTAGCCGATCTCCTCGCTGATGGCGGCGGCGATGTCGGGGCGCAGCACGAAGTCGATGAAGCGGTGGGCCGCCTCGGGATTGCGGGCGTTTCTGGGGATCACGAAGCTGTCCATCCAGATAATCACGCCGTCCAGGGGGTAGACATAGGTGAGGGCGGGCAGGTCCTCGGCGGCCATCACCGCCTCGCCGTTCCAGATCATCCCCACATCCACCTCGCCTTCCAGATAGGGCATGCGCGGCGCGTCGGAATTAAATGCCCGCACCGATGGCATCAAGTCCCGCAGCCTTTCGTAGGCCTCGGCGATCTCCCCCTCGTCGGTGGTGTTGCCGGAGTAGCCCAGGGTATGCAGGGCGATGTGAAACACCTCGCGCATGTCGTCGGTGAGCAGCACGCGACCGGCAAATTCCTCCCGCCACAGGTCGGACCAGGCAACGACCTGCTCGCCGGCCACCCGCTCGGCGTTGTAGGCCAGCCCGGTGGTGCCCCACAGGTAGGGGATGCTGTAGCGGTTGCCGGGATCGAAACCCTGATCCATCAGGGCCGGATCCAGCTGCTGGAGGTTGGTAAGGGCGGCATGGTCGATGGGTTGCAGCAACGCCTCGCGGCCCATCTTGCTCACATAGTAGGTGGAGGGCACCACCAGGTCGTAGCTGTGGCGCTCGTCCAGCAAGCGTATGCGGGCGTACATGGCCTCGTTGCTGTCGTAGGTGGTGTAGTTGACCCGGATGCCGGTTTCCAGGGTGAAGCGGTCGAGCACTTCCTGGGGCAGGTATTCGGACCAGTTGTACAGGTACAGCACCTCGCCGTCCTGGCGGCCGCAGGCGGTGAGCAACAGGGCGGCGATGGCCGCCAGCAACAGGTTCTTCATGGCGATCTCCGTGTCACGACAACATAGGACAGCGTCAGGGTAAGCAACGACAACAATAGCAGCAATGTTCCCAGGGCGTTCACTTCCGGGGACAGGCCGATGCGCACCATGGAGTAGATGCGCAGGGGCAACACATCGAAGGCGGGGCCGGTCATGAAGGTGCTCACCACCACATCGTCCAGGGACAGGGTGAATCCCAGCAGCCAGCCCGCCAGCAGCGCCGGCCACGCCAGGGGCAGCAGCACGGTGCGGGTCATGCGCCACTCCGAGGCCCCCAGGTCGCGGGCCGCCTCGGGCAGGCGCGGGTCGAAGCCGGCGAGCCGCGCCGACACGGTGACCACCACGAAGGGTAGGCAGAAGGTAATGTGCGCCAGCAGCAGGGACACAAACCCCAGTTGCATCCCCAGCAGGATGAACAGGGCCAGCAGGGAAATGGCCATGACGATTTCCGGCGACATCATCACCACGAACAGCATGCCGCCGATAAGCGCCTTGCCGCGAAAACGGTAGCGGACGAGGGCGATGGCCAGCAGGCCGCCGATGATGGTGGTGAGGGTGGCGGTGCAGGCGGCCAGCAGCAGGGAGTTTTTCGCGGCATTCATCAGATTGCTGTTGGCCAGCAGGGATTCGTACCAGCGCAGGCTGAAGCCGCCCCAGGTGTAGGCGGAGCGGTTGGCGTTGAAGGAGTACACCACCAGCACCCCGATGGGGATGTACAGCAGCAGGTACACCAGGGCGATATAGCCCCGCGGCAACCCCCGCTTCACGGCGCGGCCCCGCGGATGCGCCGGTGGCTGTACCAGTAGGCGAGCAACAGCAGGCCCATGGCGGCGGTGAGGGTGACGCTGATGGCGGCACCGAAGGGCCAGTCCCGGGCATCGAGGAACTGGGCCTTGATGACATTGCCCACCAGCAGGTTGCGGGCGCCCCCCAGCACATCGGCGATATAGAACATGCCCATGGCGGGCAGCAGCACCAGCAGGCAGCCGGCGATAACGCCGGGAAAGGTCAGGGGCAGGATCACATGGCGGAAGGTGGCCCAGGGGCCGGCCCCCAGGTCGCGGGAGGCGTGCAGCAGATCCTCCCGCAGATCCTCGAACACCGCGTACAGGGGCAGCACCATGAAGGGCAGCAGGATGTACACCAGCCCCAACACCACGGCGCCGCCGGTGTAGAGCATTTGCAGGGGCTCGCTTACCAGCCCCAGCTGCAGCAGCAGACTGTTGATCAGGCCGTTGCCGGCAATCAGCACCTTGATGGCATAGGTGCGCACCAGGGAATTGGTCCAGAAGGGAATGATCATCAGCAGCATCAGCAGCGGCCGCCAGCGGGGATCCACCCGGCTCACCGCCCAGGCGAAGGGGTAGCCGATCACCAGGCACAGGGCCGTGGTGACCAGGGCCAGCACCAGGGAGTCGGCGAACACCCCGAGGTACAGGGGATCCAGCAGGCGGCGGTAATTCTCCAAGGTGAAGCTGAGTTCCACGAACCGCAGAGGGTCGCGGGCGGTGAAACTGACCGCCACCACCAGCAGGTTGGGCACCAGTACCAGGGCCAGCAACCAGCCCCACACCAGCACCAGAACGGCGGTTCTAAACGGCGTCTTCAGCATCGGGCAGCAGCCATTCCCAGCCGGGCACCCAGGACACCTTCACCGGTTCCCCCAGGTCGTGGTCGAAATCCGGGTAGTCCTCGTCGAAAAACTCGCTGGCGTGCAGCACCGCCCCGCCGTCCAGTTGCACCAGGGAATCCAGGGTGCTGC
>JBJHDJ010000326.1:0-3605 GCA_050486485.1 Porticoccaceae bacterium | reverse complement strand
GGGTAAGGGTGCCGCGGTGCAGGCGCACGATGCTGTAGACCAGGGACAGCCCGAGGCCGGTGCCCTCGCCGGGCTCCTTGGTGGTGAAAAAGGGCTCCAGCACTCGCTCCTGCAATTCCCCCGGGATGCCGGTTCCCTGGTCGCTGACATGGATCAGGCGGGTGCCGTGGTCATCGATTTCGGCGTCGACGCGAATGTCGCCACCTTCGGGGCTGGCGTCACGGGCATTGGCCAACAGGTTGACGAAAACCTGGGTGAGCTGGTGGCTGTCGCCGTGTACCAACAAGTCGCGAGGGACCGTGCTGAGGAAATTGACGGGTTTGGCGGCCTTGTCGAGGCGCAGCAGCTGGATGGCGTCTTCCACCGGCTTGAGCACGGACACCGGGCCGTGGTCGCTGTTGTCGTCACTGCGGGAAAAGTCGATCAGGGTGCGCACGATGGCGGAGATGCGCTCCGTCTGGGCGAGAATGATGTCCGCCATCTGGCGGGTCTCGGCGTCGCGGCTTTCGTTGCGCAGATCCTGGGCCACGCAGGAGATGCCGGTCACCGGGTTGCCGATCTCGTGGGCCACGCCAGCCGCCAGGCGACCCACGGAGGTGAGGCGCTCGGCGTGGGCCAGTTCCTGGATCAAGCGAAGCCGCTCGCTGATGTCCTCGATCAACAGGATCAGGTTGCCGGCGTGCACCGGCGAGCTGTCCTCGACCCGGTACTTGTGCAAGTGCAGCCACAGGCTCGGGCTGCCCTTCGGGGCGGTGGCCGGCGGTGGGATTTCGTGGGCCGGCCAGTGGTCCTCGTCGCTGTCGGCGAAGTCGCGAAGCAATTGTCCCCAGGGCGACGGCAGATCCCCCAGCTTGGCGCCTTCCGCCTGCCGCGGACTGATGCCGCTGCCGCTCGCCAGGCTGTGATTCCACAGCAGAATCTCGCCATCGCGGGCGATGGAGCACACGCCGATAGGCAAGTTTTCCAGGGTCTGGCGGTGGTAGATGCGCAACTTGTTGAGTTCGGCGGCGAGACCCGACATGGCGTTGCCGGCCCCAGCCAAGCGGGTTTCAAGGAGACTGATGTCATCGACGGGCGAGCCGCCCTGCTCGTCCAGGGGCATCACGCTATCGATGACCCGTTCGCTGGCATGGGTGCCCAGCTTGTCGCTGAGGTTGTAGTTCAGGCGGTCGCGGAACATGCGCAGCGCCAGGGGGCGGCGGTCGTTGCGGTCCAGGTTGAGATCGTCCAGCACCTGGGCCACTTCGCGGCTGGCCTGGGGACCCACCTGCTCCGCCAGGCGTTGCTCCACGGTGGCGAAACTGACCGGGTCGAGGCTGGATCTCTGGGGTACCGGCAGACTGTCCACCATGGTGCGGTGGGCATATTTTTTCTCCTCGGCGGTCATGGTGGTGAGGCGTGACACCACCACGGTGACCAGCAGGTTGGCGATCAAGGATTCCAGCAACCAGTAGGGCCAGTTGGCGGCGCCCACCACCAGGGTGCCTGTGAAAGGATTGCTGGCCTCGCCGTAGCCCGACACCATGGGCAACAGGGAGCCGTAGGCCCAGATCGCCATGCCCACCGCCAGGCCCGCCAGGCACCCGGTGCGGTTGATGCGCGGCAGATACAGGGTGGCCATCAGGGCGGGAATCAACTGCGCCAGGCCCATCATGCCGGTAATGGTGAGATCGCTGATACTCTGGGAGGGAATATCCACGGCGAACAGCAGCGCCGCCAGCACCCACAGGGCGGCGGCGCGGAAGCGCCAGCGCTCCAGCCAGCTATCCAGGGGAATGTCGCTGTAGGTTTCGCGCATGGGAGCGATAAAGGTGGTGACAAAGAATTTGCCCACCGCCATGGCCATCACCGTCACCAGGCCAAAGCTGATGAACAGGTTGGCGAGCAGGGTGAGCACATGCAGCCAGGGCTGGTTGAGTAGCACCGGCAGGGTGCTGACATAGTGCTGGAAGGGGACTTCCGCCTCCAGATACAGCCCCGCCCACAGGATGGGCAGAATCGGCAGGGCCGCGAGCCACAGCACCAGGGGTTGCAGCCAGGAGTAGAACATGTCCCGGTTCCAGTCCCGCGCCAGGCTCAGCATGTGGGCCAGTTGGGGCAGGATGAAGGGTCCGGTGAAGAACAGCAGGATCAAGGCGTAGGCGTTGTCGAAGCGGCGCACCACCGTCGTTTGGCCGCTGGCTTCCGCCCAGGCGTTGAGCTGGGTGAAACTGCCGAAGGCCCCGTAGATCGCCAGCAGGCCACACAGCAGCAGGGCGGCGAGGGCCACCAGTCCGCCGGTGGCCATCACCAGGGGAATGGCCCGCCGCTGGCGCCCCGGGCGCGAGAACAGGCTGAGGAACACCACCACCAGCACCGCCATCGCCGCCATCAACAGGATGCGCGACCCGTCACCGCTGTCACTGCCGCTGAAAAAGGTGTCCGGGATGATTTTCAGTTGCGCCGCGGCGATGGGCAGGCTGGCCAGGGCCAGTACCAGGGAGGCGATCCTGCCGATGCGCACCGAGCGGAAGCGATACACCAGCAGGTCGGGAATGGAGGCAAAGGCCTGGGAGCGGGAAATCCAGCGCAGGGGTTCGATAAACAGTGGCGCGAACAGAAACACGATGGTGTAGGCCATCACCCCGAGCAGTCCCGCCAGGCCGTAGCGTCCCACCAGCTCCACCAGTCCACAGTAGAACAGGATGCCGCTGACGCCGAAGAACGACAGGGCGGTAATCAGCGGGTGGCTCAACAGGCCGGTGGGCATGCGGCGGTGCTGAGCGGCAAGGCCAAGGCCGAAGAAGAGCGTCAGAAACAGCGCCAGGGCCAGCGCCCCGTCAGCGCTCATAGCGGCCCCGGCGGCGTTGCCACAGCCAACTGGCGATGATCACCAGCAGCCAGGCTTCGTAGGGGCGCCACCAACTGGCCCCCGGCGTGGTGATCCAGTGGATGGTGAGGGGAGAAATCACGCAGGCCAGAAAAACCAGCAATGCGGCGAGTCGGTGGTTGAGCATGGTTGCGATGGTAATGTGGTGGGAGGGGTAGGTAAATTGGTTTTGGTTTTTTGGTCTGACGCTGTTTTTTGGTCTGACGCTGGACGTCTGACGTCCGACGCTTGGCATGTGCCACTATCCGCACATAAAGCGTCATTGTTACTGCTTCTCGTACAGTGACTCCTCAGCTAGAAAAAACTATTCATTCATCGCACGCGACAGTACTGTCTTAGCGAAGCTTTAGCGTCAGACGTCAGACGTCAGACATCAAAGCTCAAAAGCTATCCGCCCCTCAATAGCAATCTCCTCCGCCGACACCCGGCACCGGTAGGCCAGCACCTCCACGCCCGTCGCCATGGCCTGCCGCAGGGCGGCGCCGTAGGCCGGGTCGATATCGTCGGCGGGGCCGGCGCGGGTGGCGCCACTGTGCTGCACGCAGAACAGCAGCACGGCGCGGTGGCCCCGGGATACCATGGCGGACAGCTCCCGCAGGTGCTTGGCGCCCCGGGCGGTGACGGCGTCGGGGAAGGTGATCAACCCGTCGCCCTGTTCGAGGGTGACATTCTTGACCTCCACGAAGCAGTCCGGGCGATCCTGGCCCTCGAGGAGCAGGTCGATGCGGCTGTTTTC
>JBJHDJ010000325.1:0-3625 GCA_050486485.1 Porticoccaceae bacterium | reverse complement strand
GTGGCGTAGAGATCGCCCTTGGGCAGGGCTTCGGACAGCAGTGTCTCGACAATGGCCGTAGTGAGCTCCACCCGCGCCAGGGCGATGGCGGTGCGGGCGGTTTCCGGCTTGTCGGAGATATCCACCATATGGGCTTCGCCCTGGGGATTGAGGTGAGTCAGTTGGGTCATGGCTGGGTTCACGGGTTCCGGCACAGGTGAATGGGATACTAGCACAGGCTGGCGCGGATCAAGTGGCGGCGCAAAAGTTGGCGCGGCGGTTTGATATACGCAGTGGCGGTGTTGGGAAAACTGTCGTGAGGAATGAGAAGATAGTGACCCCCTCACCGATACCGCCACCAGCACCGTGCAGGCTTATTGGAGTGGGGCACCCCCTGCTCCGTCAGGCCTCATGGCAGGTTGTGGTGGGTTACGCCTGCGGCTAACCCACCCTACGAGTCGCCACCATGCTAGGGCAAGGTGTCCCGTAGGATGGGTTGAGCGCAGCGATACCCATGAACGGCTCTAGCATTTTTCAGGATTCAGCCCTGTTCAGCCCGCAGCCGCTTGCGGATATCCATCAGCATCTTGCCATAGTAGTTGTGGCCCCGCTGGTCGCGGCCGCAGCCCCAGTAGTAGTCGTAGAGGCTGGTCTCGACGATCATCTGGTCGCCGGTATCCAGTAGCGCCTGGGCCACCTCGGGATGGGCGTGGCACTTAATCCAGGTGCCACGGGTCATCATCACCCGCTGCACGGTTTTCCAGTCGCGGCGGATCTTCCAGAAATGCCAGCGGGCGATGATTTTCGCCACCTTCGGGCTGGGCGCCTTGCGGATCTTTTCCCGCAGGTGTGGCTCCTCGAACTTCATGGCCTGGAAATAGTGCTCCACCGACGGCCACTCGCAGCCATCCAGCTCAAACCCGTGGCGGGAATGGCTGGCCAGGGGGTGGGTGGCATCGGCGCGATCCAGCATCACGGCATCGTCGGGCAATTTGGTGAACAGTGCCATGGGTTACTCCGCGGTGTCGCCTTGGAAGATCATTGTGGCTGGTAGACCTCGGCATTCTGCCCGATATGGAACAGTCCTTCGCCGCCATCCACGAACAGGTGCTGGCCGGTGATGTACTCGTTGTCGAGGATGTACAGCAGGGCCTTGCCCAGCTCCTCGACGGCGCCCTGGCGCTTGAGCGGGATGCCCTGAACTCGCCAGCGAATATAGTCGTCGGTGCGGGTCTCCCCCGGCATGATCACTCCAGGAGCAATGCCGTTGACGCGAATGCGGGGGGCGAACTCCATGGCGGTCATTTTGGTGAGTTCCGCCAATGCTTTCTTGGCGGACAGGTAGGCGCCGTACTGGTACTGCTGGAAGGCGATCTTGTTGTCGAGGATATTGATGATATTGCCCGTCTCCACCCGCCGGGCAAAGGCGCCGCTGAGCAGAAAGGGGGTGAAGAAGTTCACCATGAATTCGTTTTGGAGCATGGTCAGGGAGGTTTCCGCCACCGGCGCGGCATTGTAGATGGACGCGCAGTTGACCAGCACCGACAGACGCGGAAACACCTCGGCCACCTGGGGAATCAGTTCGGAGGGGTCGCCGCCACCAAGAAAATCCCAGGGGAAGATTTCGCAACGCACCCCCAGGGCCCGGATCTCCTGGGCCGCCGTCTCGGCACGCTGTCGCGAGCTGTTGTAGTGGATGGCCACATCGTAGCCCCTGGCGGCCAGGGTTCGGGCAAAATGCAGTCCGACGCGAATGGCGCCGCCGGTTACCAGGGCGGCGGGTCTGTCACTCATGGATCACCTGCTGTGTGAAGGATGGCCGTCGGCACGGTGCGCCGCCAGGGTCGCGCCACTATAAACAATGGTCGACACGGACTCCAGCACGCTTCCCACCCTGTTTCTGTTCCCCGCCAGCTATCCCGCGCCTACACCCTGCTTTCACAACTCACCACATTCACCACTGGCAGTGCTGGCATGGACATTGCTAAAATCCCTTGAACAGCCACACCGTCGCCAGATCCGATCCCCCCCACTGGGCGGCATCGGCCGGTCGCGCGGCAATTCGCAACGCAGCTCAACTCTTTGCCAGGCGCGCCTGGCTTTCAACATAGGTCATTGGAGGCCGCCCAGGGGCAGCCCCTGTCCAACGCCTTGCGCCACCACAATTCAACCATCCACAGGAGATTGACGGATGTCCGGGTTTGACAAAGTAGTTCACAGTTACGAGGAGGCCATGCAGGGTCTGGAGGACGGCATGACCATCATCGCCGGCGGCTTCGGCCTGTGCGGCATCCCCGAAAACCTGATCGCCCAGATCAAAAAGCTGGGGGTCAAGGGTCTCACCGTGGTGTCCAACAACTGTGGCGTCGACGGTTTTGGCCTGGGTATTCTCCTGGAGGAAAAGCAGATCAAGACCATGATCGCCTCCTATGTGGGAGAGAACAAACTGTTCGAGCAGCAGATGATGAGCGGCGAGCTGGAGGTGATCCTCACCCCCCAGGGCACCCTGGCGGAAAAAATGCGCGCTGGCGGCGCGGGCATTCCCGCCTTCTACACCGCCACCGGCTACGGCACCCCGGTGGGAGAAGGCAAGGAGGTGCGGGAGTTCAACGGTCGCAAGTACATTCTGGAGGAGGCGATCCAGGGCGACTTCGCCATCGTCAAGGCCTGGAAGGCGGACCGCTACGGCAATGCCATCTACCGCCACACCGCCCAGAACTTCAACCCCATGGCCGCCACCGCCGGCCGGATCTGCGTGATGGAGGTGGAGGAAATCGTCGAGCCCGGCGAGTTGGACCCCACCCAGATCCACACCCCTGGCATCTATGTGGATCGCCTGATACAGGGCACCTTCGAAAAACGCATCGAAAAACGCACCGTGCGCCAAGCCTGAGGAGACAGCACCATGACACTTTCCCGCGAACAGATGGCCATGCGCGTCGCCCGCGAACTGAAGGACGGCTACTATGTGAACCTGGGCATCGGCATGCCCACCCTGGTGGCCAACTATATCCCCGAGGGCGTGGAGGTGATGCTCCAGTCCGAGAACGGCCTGCTGGGCATGGGGCCCTTCCCCACCGAGGATCAGATCGACGCCGACCTGATCAATGCCGGCAAGGAGACGGTCACCACCATCAACGGCGCCTCGATTTTCTCCTCGTCCGACTCCTTCGCCATGATTCGCGGCGGCCATGTGGACTTCACCGTGCTGGGGGCTTTCGAGGTGGATGTGGAGGGCAATATCGCCTCCTGGATGGTGCCCGGCAAACTGATCAAGGGCATGGGCGGCGCCATGGATCTGGTGGCGGCGGCCCCCAACATCATCGTGATGATGAGCCACGCCGACAAGCATGGCAATTCCAAGCTGCTGCCCAAATGCACCCTGCCCCTCACCGGCGCCGGCTGCATCAAAAAGGTGCTTACCGACCTGGCCTACCTGGAGATTGCCGATGGCGCCTTTATTCTCAAGGAACGGGCCCCCGGCGTATCCGTGGACGAGATCGTCGCCAAGACCGCCGGCAAGCTGGTGGTGCCCGACCAGGTGCCGGAAATGAGGCTTTAAGGGCTGGTCTGATGTCTGACGTCTGACGTCTGACGTCTGACGCCAAGATGATGCAGACTGAATCGCTGGCTCCACTTGCTACAC
>JBJHDJ010000324.1:0-3641 GCA_050486485.1 Porticoccaceae bacterium | reverse complement strand
CCCCGCAGCTCGGCTTCATGACCGAAATCATCACCGCCAACCCCATTGCCGAGCAGGTATTCGGCGCCCTGCGCCAGGCCTCCCAGGGCTGGGATGGCCGCGACCCTGTGCGCACCCTGTGAAACGGGGGGAGGGAGCGACTGGCTTCAACGCCGAGAGCACCGCCGACGAGGTGTTGGCGGGGGTCGATCTCGGTGGCTTGCGCGTCCTCGTCACCGGGGTGTCCGCCGGATTGGGGGTGGAAACCGCCCGGGCCGCCACATTGGGCTGCCCGCCATGTGGAGCTACGGCATAGCCTCGGCGCAAGGGAATTTCGAGGCGAATCTGCGCCCCGCGGAGAACGAGTGACACGGCACGCGGCCGGTTTGTCGCTAAACCTGGACCCTGTGCTGAAATCCCAGGCCGCTGGTTTTATTCGCTTACCGGTATGTAGTTGACGATGATGGCTTGCGGGTCCAACGGGTCCGGCAGGCCAAATCCGCGACAGATCACCTTGCCGTCATCGCGCCACACCAGATCGATCAGGTCGCCTCTTCTCGACAGCCGCCAGTCGTGTGGCCCCCAGGTACGGCCACTCACCTCCAGGGTGGTCAGGGAATAGGCGCCCGGAAACCCGCCGCTGGTATCGCCAATGGCGGTGTCGTGGCCAGGTTGCTCCGGGGTCATTTTCGACAGGTAGTAACCCTCCACGGTGCGCCCGTCCCGTATCCGGTACTTGGCAATGCCGTAGGGTTCGGTATCCCCGGTCCAGCCGCTGACGATCACGGCCTGCCCGTCATCCGGGTCCACCACGCCGAGTCCCTTGGCCACCGGTTTGTCAGACCGGTAGATCGTAATGGCCAGCCCCGTGGCGCTGTTGCGGACGATGTCTATGGTAAAGGTCCTCTGGTCCGATGCGGTCAGCGACAGTCTGGCAGGAAAGCGGATGGCGCTGTCGCACTCGAGGACCAATTGGCGCGGCTCATGGTCGCCGCTGTTGGCCTGTCCATCGTGGTAGTAGGTGACATCCAGAAGAGCAGGGTTGTCATCGCGGATCCGGTATTTCGCCACGAACAGCCCCAGGGGCGGCAGTCGTTTTTCGTCCAGCATGACTCATCTCCGTGGATCGGCCGCCCACCAGCGGCAGGTCGGCGATTATTCCTCGCCATTGTACCGCGCCCCTGCCAGCGGGGTTCGATATCTCCCGCCCCCTCATCGGTCTGTTGTGCCGCCCACGGAAACCGTTCGGGGGGAGCGGGCGGGGGCTGAACATGGGGCGGCGTATTTAGTCGAGATAAAGGCCAGGCTCCAGATTTAAAGTTGTAGGCAGAGATAGCCAGGAATTACTGGTCCTGGTCCTGGCTGTTGCGCCCTGGAGGGTACGCGGCTACGCCATGTCGGCGGGGCCTCGATTCAAGGACGGACTGCGCATGGCACACGCCTTAGGGCGGCTTCCATCAAAATAAGAGGATTAACCATGAAACCGATTCCGTCGTCCCACAAGCTGACAATTCGCCCACTGGTGGTAGCCGCCGCCCTGGTTCCCGCCGTGACCGTGACTGCCTGGGCTCAGCCCGTGGGGCAGGAGCGCCGTGCAACCCTCGAGGAAGTCGTGGTTACCGCGCAACGCCGCCAGGAGAATCTGCAGGAAGTGCCGATTTCAGTGGTGGCCATTCCCGCCGACGCTCTGGACGCCGGAGGTATCCGGGGCACGGTCAATCTGCCCGAACTGGTGCCCAGCGTACAGTTGGGCCGCTCGGGGCCGGCAGGCCTTTTCTTTGTGCGGGGTGTCGGCAACATCAGCGGCGCATCCGGGGAGGAGGGGGCAAACGCCTTTTATGTAGACGGGGTTTACATCTACGAGAAGCAGGCCACAGTGTTGAAGTTCAACAATATCGAGCGCGTCGAGGTGCTCAAGGGGCCTCAGGGTACGCTTTTCGGTCGCAACTCCTCCGGCGGCCTGGTCCATGTCATCACCCGCGAGCCCGGCGACGAGGTCACCGGCAAGATCAATGTGGGCTACGGCAAATTCGACACCTTCACCGGTCAGGGGTATTTCGCGGCGCCCCTCACAGATACCTTGAGTGCTGATATCGCCATTACCGCCACCGATCAACGGGATGGATGGGGCCGCAGTGAGCTGACGGGAGAAGATGTGTCCCTCGGCTGGGACTGGGGGGTGCGTTCCAAGTGGGTGTGGCGCCCCAGCGACCGAGCCAAGCTGACCCTGGTGGGGGATTACGCCCGGGAATCGGACGACTACACCACCTCGTTCCGCATGAAACCCGGCACCCTGGGGGTGACGGGTACCCAGCCGGCATCGGACCCTTACGACACCGCGGCGAACGACCTGGGATTTTCCAACCAGCGCAACGCAGGGCTTGGCCTTACCGCCGAGTTCGATATGGACTGGGGGACCCTCACCAGCATCACCGGCTACCGGGACAACGATACCCGCACACGGCTGGATTTGGATGCCGGTCCGCTACCCTTCGCCAAAATCGATATATGGTCATCGTCGTCGGCATTCCAGCAGGAGTTTCGCCTTTCCTCCCAGGATACCGACCCCCTGGCTTGGCAGGTAGGCATGTTCTTCATGGACGCTCAGGTGGATCTCGAACCCCAGCGTATCTCCGGCCTGGCCTTTGGGGGCGTCGGCGTGGGCAGCGAGACCTTTTCCACCATGGAGACCCGCTCATTGGCGGGTTTCGGTGAACTGTCCTGGATGGTGACACCCACCACACAGCTTACCGCGGGCCTGCGCTATACCCGAGACAAACTCGATTTCAAGGGTCGACAGCAGCCCATCGGCAGCTCGGTGGTGCTGTTCTCACGGGAAGATTCCAAAAATTTCAGCGGAGAGACTTTCCGGCTGGCCTTGCGGCAGGACATCACCGACAGCATCAATGTCTACGCCTCTTACAACCGCGGCTTCAAGTCAGGCACCTTTTCCACCCAGGCCATCACCATCGACCCGGTGGACCCCCAGGAAGTCGACGCCTTCGAGGTGGGGCTGAAGTCCGAACTGCTGGATCGCCGCTTGCGTTTCAATGCCGCGGCATTCCACTACCGCATTTCCGACTACCAGACCCGTGCCGCTTCCACCGCCGATGGCGCGTCCTTTCTGCTGAACGCCGCCAAGGTGGAGGTGGACGGCCTGGAGCTGGAGTTCGAGGCGATACCCGCCGAAGGTTTGCGGCTGTTCGGCTCCGCAACCTTCCTCAAGTCCGAGTTCACCGACTTCCCCTTCGCGCCCTACAGTTATCCCAATCCGGCGGTGTGCACCCCGGGCGGGCCGCAGCCCGGCATGACCACCGGTGCTGCCGTGGGAGGCAGCACCTTCTGCAACGGCAGCGCCAAGGGCAACAAGACGCCCCACGCGCCCAAGTTCGCCGGCACCTTGGGCATGTCCTACAGCCATGCGGTGAATGCCGGGGGCGAAGTGCGAATGTCGGCACTGTACAACTACAACGACGGTTACTACTTTGAGTCGGACAACCGCATGCGGCAGCCCTCCTTCAATACTCTCAATGCGTCCCTGGCCTATCACCCGACGCCGAATTGGGGTATCGAGCTGTGGGGTCGCAACCTCACCGATGAGTTGTATTTCGTGCAGCGGGTTGGCAGTGCCCTGGTGGATTTCCAGGTTCCAGCGGCACCCC
>JBJHDJ010000323.1:0-3641 GCA_050486485.1 Porticoccaceae bacterium | reverse complement strand
CGATGACTGCCGGGGCTTGATCAGCGGCATGTACAGAATCGGAATGAGCATGACCACGATCAGGGCGAGGAACAGGTAGCGGTAGTTGCCGGTGACATCGAAGATCCACCCCGCCAGCACCGGCGCGCCGGAGGACAGCGGCAGGGTCAGCAGCATCATGCTGCCCATCACCCGCCCCATCAGCTTGCGGTCGAACAGGCGGCCCACCATGGCCCCCCACAGGGGGGTGAAGCCCCCAGCCGCGGAGCCGATGATGAAGGTGGCGACGATGAGTCCCAGGAAGCTGCTGGCGAAGAAATAGGTTGCCAGGGCGACGATGTTGGTGGACAGCATGAGGACGAACACGACGCGGATGTCCAGCAGGTCGCTGAGGCGTCCGAACACCGGGCTGAAGACGATGCCCATGATGGCGAACAGGGAGATCAGCAGCGCCGCCTGCTCCCTGGGCACGCCGATATCCGTGGCAAACAGGGCCAGATTGGACAGCACCGAGGACAGCATGGCGGCGATGACGCCCACGGCGATGCCGGCGAGCCAGAAATTGCGCTGCCGCCAGATGTCGCCAAAGGACAGCTCCCTGGCGGGCCTGGCGGCAGCCTGGGCGGCCTCGGGGCTGGGTTCGGGGTCGCCATCGGGATGCAGGCCGATATCCTCCGGGTGATCGACGATCAGCCACCAGGACACCAGGGAAACCACCAGGGCGATAAAAATGCCCATGATCTGCAATGTGGTGCGCCAGTCGGTGACCTCGATCACCGCGACGATGATCGGGGGAAAGAGAAAGCCCCCGGTCTGGGAGCCGACGGCGGCGACGCCAAAGGCCAGCCCCATTCGGCGGTGGAACCAGCGGGCAAGCAACAGGGGTTGCAATAACTGGCTGAGCACGGTGGCGCCCACCGGCAGCAGCAGGGCGTAGGAGCCGACAAAAAACCACACCGAGGGGCTGAAGGACAGCACCATGAACCCCACCCCCATGCTGATGGCGCAGCCGATGGTCATCCATTTGATGGAGAAGCGGTCCATCAACTCGCCGAGCTTCGGGGCCAGCAGGCTCGACATGATGCCGGTCAAGGTGAGGGCGAGCATCACCGATGCCCGCGAGGTGGAAAACGCCTGCTGCACCTCCCCCGCCAGAATGCTGAAAAAATAGATGCCGGCGCCGGCGCTGATGGCATTGATGAACAAGGTGGTCAGTACCAGCCACCACCCGTAGAAAACCCTCGGGGTTTTTGCCATGGTTGTCTCTTATATTGTCGTTGAGTGGCGGGCCATGGGACCCACCTGGGGAGGTCATGGCAAAAGCCTATCCAGCACCCTGATGAAAGGCAACCAGCAATGGGATCTTCCAGAGTGGGTGCGCACGAATTCACAATGGTGAATTTCTGGTCCGCTTCCGATACCATTCCGGTTGGCAAATCCTTGATGGCGCCGTTGCGAGCCGTAGATAACAAACGAGGTATCAACCATGAGCACAACACCTGAACAACCGCGTTATATTCAGGCGGATCACTCCCTGCTCGGCGACGAGCATGTGCGGCGCTACCGGGAAACCAACGGCGAGGTGGGCCATATCTGGAACGGTGCCACGGCACTGCTGCTCACCACCGTTGGGCGCAAGTCGGGGGAACCGCGTACTCTCCCGCTGATTTACGGTCAGGACGGCGACAACTACATCGTGGTGGCCTCCAAGGGCGGTTCGCCGGCGCACCCCAACTGGTACCTGAACCTCAGCGCCAACCCGGAGGTGGAAATTCAGGTCAAGGACAGGGTGATGAAGGCCAGGGCCCATACCGCCGAAGGGGAGGAGCGGGACAGGTTGTGGAAAATCGTCACCACGGTGTGGCCCAATTACGACCTGTATGCCGAGCGCACTAGCCGCCGCATTCCCGTGGTGGTGCTGACCCCCAGGTATCAGCAGTGAAATTGCGGCCATTGCCCCAGGGGTTTGGCGCGGAAGTTTCCGGGTTCGACGCCCAGCGGGGCGGCTCGGGGGAAGAGCGGGACAAGCTGCTTGCCGCCTACCGGGAACACCATCTGCTGATCTTCCGCGATTGCGGGACCCTCTCTCCGCGACGGCAGGTGGAGATCAGCGGCTGGTTTGGGCCAGTGGGCGCCAACCGCGACGCCGAGGGCAGGCCCTGGACGGTACTTCACAACGACGAGGCGGCCGGCAGCCGGCCCCTGCCGTTTCACTGCGATATCAGCTTCATGGAGCACCCCCTGGAGGGCATCAGCCTGCACCCACTGGCGCTGCCCCGTGGCAGCACCTCCACCACCTTTGTCAGCAATGCCGTGGCCTGGGACACCCTGCCGGAAGCCCTGCGGGACGGGCTGCGGGAGCGGCTCGGGCGGCATTACTACGCCAGCAGCGAGACCATGAATTTCGACTGGCCGGTTTTTGAGTACTGGCACCCGGTGTGTCTGAAACACCCCCGGTTCGGCAGGCCCCTGCTGTTTGTCACCGAACACCATGTGGACAGGATTTCCGGCATGGGGGAAGAGGAGGGCGAAGCCCTGCTGAAAAAGCTTTTTGCCCATCTTTATGCCCCCGAGCGTCGCTACGGACACCAGTGGCGGGAGGGGGATCTGCTGATCTGGGACAACCTGGCCGTTCAGCATGCGCGCACCCACGCGGCGGAGCCCGGCGACGGGGAGCGCGCCCTGCAGCGGGTGGCCATGGGCAGCCACAGCTTTTTTGACCAACTCGAGCGCGCCCGTCAGGGCAGTGGAGGAATGGCGCGAAATCTATAATTTCGTCGGATTATTAGATTTTTTTTCCGTGGTTTTCGGTAATTGCCAATCCGTAATCACGGATTGTTTGAAATTTTAAAAAAATCGCCTGATTTTCCCAGGCCGCGATTTTTATAAAAAAGCACTGGTAATCAAGCACTATCCTGAAAGTTTTCACTGTGCATGCCGTGCCGGTGCCGCCGGCGTGGCACGGCAATATTGAGTCTCCCCGCCAGCACGCCTATAATCCGCCGCTGTCCGGGCGCGCAAGTAGTGGTGCCCGGCATTCTTTTGTCTGCCATTCCCGGCGATTTTTATTTCACTTCACAACCGTGATCAAGTTGTCAGTAAAGGAGTTTCCATGCGTCTCAAGAAGTTTCTGCCCGTCGCCATGCTCGTGTTGCTGCCCTTCGGCGCCTCCGCTTCCGTATCCAGCATGTCTGGCGAATACCAGGTCCAGGGTCCGGATGGTTCCACCTTCATCCAGTCCGATGTGAACTGCCGCTCCTCCAGCGATCCCCGCCCCATCTGGCGCAAGGAGTCCGAGCGCGAATGGTGCGCCAAGGAAGTCGAGGGAATGTGCTCCCGGCAGAAAATCCGCGCCGCCCAGCAGGTTTGCAGCCGCGCCTACACCCGCCAGCTGGAGGAATCCAGATAAGCCACGGGTTGTAGCCCATCGAGGGCCGGTCGCCGCCATTCCGCAAGCAGGAGTGGCGGGGCCGGCCCTCTTTTTTGGCTGCCTCAATAAATAGAGGTGTCCCTATAGCCAATGGCACTGATTTAAGCCATTTTGGACTTCGTCGCCCGGTCGGCATCCCGGGGGAGAGTTTTCGAGACACGCCGTAAACCCGTCCCTGGGGGCTCGACGGCGCCATCCCTGGCGCCGACGGTCTCGAAAACTCTCCCCCGGG
>JBJHDJ010000322.1:0-3657 GCA_050486485.1 Porticoccaceae bacterium | reverse complement strand
GTGATCACCTCGTAGACGGAGTTCCCGAGGCTGGTCTTGTCGATACCCACCCCCATGGTGGCGTTGCCCTGGGGGTCCATGTCCACCAGCAGCACCCGCTTTCCGTAGGTGGCCAGGGACGCCGCCAGATTGACGCTGGTGGTGGTCTTGCCGACACCACCTTTCTGGTTGGCAACAGTGAAGATATGGGTCAAGGGGCTGCTCCGGACACTGTCCCGATTTCGATCAAGTGGCGTTCCCCGTCGATGCCGGGAACCTTCAGACGGCGGATGGCAGTGACCATATAGGGTTTTGGCAAAGCGCTCAACTCCTCCACCGGGTGGCGACCCTTCATGGCGTAGAAATGGCCATGGGATGACAGCAGGTGGCCGCAGCCGCGCACCATGGAGCCGAGGTCGCTGTAGGCGCGGCTGATGACACCGTCTAAGGGTTGCTGGGGCCGGTAGGCTTCCGATCGCGCCTGCACCTCGGTGACATTGGCCAACCCCAGGGCGGTTCGCGCCTGAAACAGAAACCTCACCCGCTTGCCGTTGCTGTCCAGCAGGGTGAAATGGCGATGGGGCAGGGCAATGGCCAGGGGGATGCCGGGAAGACCCGGTCCAGTGCCAACATCGATAAAGGCGGAACCTTGCAGATGGGGCGCTATGGAGAGGCTGTCCAGCAGGTGCAGGGTCACCATGTCCAGGGGATCGTCGATGGCGGTAAGGTTGTAGGCGCGGTTCCATTTCACCAGCAGCGCCAGGTAGTCCAGCAGTTGGCCCACCTGGTGATCGTCGAGGCTCAGCTCAAGGCGGCACAGCCCGTCCCGCAATACCTCACGGGCACGGCCATCGCCGAGGGGGTCGCCGGAGAGCCTGGCCATGGGTCAGGCAATGCGCTCGCTGCTCTTCTCGCTGGTCTCTTCGCCGATATCCCTGACAACAGACCTTTTTTTCAGGTGGATCATCAGCAATGACAAAGCCGCTGGCGTCACACCGGGAATACGCGATGCCCTGGCCAGGGTTTCCGGGCGGGCGTCACCGAGTTTCTGCCGCACCTCGTTGGACAGCCCCTTGACCTGGCCGTAGTCGAAATCCGCCGGGATGACCGTGTGCTCGTTGCGCCGCAGCCGCTCCACTTCGTCCTGCTGGCGATCGATGTAGCCAGCGTACTTGGCCTCGATCTCCACCTGTTCCGCCACCCGCGGATCGCTCACCGGTTCCCCCGCCAGACTCCCCACCAGACCGTAATCCAGCTCCGGGCGCTTGAGCAGTTCGAACAGGTTGTACTCCCGGGAAAGCGGGTTGGCGCTCACCGCGTCAATGCGCTGGGCGGCTGCCGAACCCGGATGCACCCAGGTGGCCCGCAGGCGCTGGCGCTCCCCTTCGATGGCCTCCCGCTTGGCGCTGAAGCGCCGCCAGCGCTCGTCGTCCACCACGCCGAGGTCGCGGCCCTGCTCGGTGAGTCGCAAATCGGCATTGTCCTCCCGCAGCAGCAGGCGATATTCGGCGCGGCTGGTGAACATGCGATAGGGCTCCCGGGTGCCGTGGGTGATGAGGTCGTCCACCAGCACGCCGATATAGGCCTCGTCGCGGCGCGGGCACCAGGGTTCGCGGCCCTTGACCTTGAGACCGGCATTGATACCCGCCAGCAACCCCTGGGCGGCGGCCTCCTCGTAACCGGTGGTGCCGTTGATCTGCCCGGCGAAGAACAGTCCCTCGATGAAGCGGGTCTCCAGGGAATAGCGCAAATCCTGGGGGTTGAAGTAGTCGTACTCGATGGCATACCCAGGGCGGGTGACATGGGCGTTCTCGAAACCCTTGATGGAACGCACCAGGTCGAGCTGCACATCGAAGGGCAAACTGGTGGAAATGCCGTTGGGATACAACTCGGCCGTGTCCAGGCCTTCCGGTTCGATAAAGATCTGGTGGCTGGACTTGTCCGCGAAACGCACCACCTTGTCTTCGATGGATGGGCAATAACGCGGACCAACCCCCTCGATCACTCCGGTGAACATGGGCGAGCGGTCCATGCCGGCGCGGATGATGTCGTGGGTCCTTTCGCTGGTGTGGGTTACCCAGCAGCACACCTGACGCGGGTGCTCGTCGGGGCTGCCGAGGAAGGACATGACCGGGATCGGGTCGTCGCCCCACTGTTCCTGCAGGCCGGTGAAGTCGACACTTCTGGCGTCGATGCGGGGCGGCGTTCCGGTTTTCAGCCGTCCCACCCGGAAGGGCAGTTCACGCAGGCGCTTGGCCAAGGCGATGGACGGTGGATCGCCGGCTCGGCCGCCGGCGTGGTTTTCCAGACCAACGTGGATCACCCCCCCCAGAAAGGTGCCGGCGGTCAGCACCACGGCGCCAGCCCGAAAGCGCAGGCCCATCTGGGTCACCACCCCCGTCACCCGCTCCCCTTCCACCATCAGGTCGTCGACCGCCTGCTGGAAAATCCACAGATTAGGCTGGCTTTCCACGATCTGGCGCACCGCTGCCCGGTACAGCACCCGGTCGGCCTGGGCGCGGGTGGCGCGCACCGCCGGCCCCTTGCGGGCGTTGAGCACGCGAAACTGGATTCCGCCACGGTCGGTGGCGCGGGCCATGGCGCCCCCCAGGGCATCGATTTCCTTCACCAGGTGGCTCTTGCCGATGCCGCCAATGGCGGGGTTGCAGGACATCTGGCCAAGGGTATCGACATTATGGGTCAGCAACAGGGTACGGCACCCCATGCGCGCGGCGGCCAGGCACGCCTCGGTGCCGGCGTGACCGCCGCCGATGACGATGACATCAAACGGGTCTGGATGCAGCATGCTGACCAACCTCGACTGAGTATGGTGGACATTGGGGCGCGGATTATACGCCATTGTGATGAAAGTTTGAGCAGAACGGCCCAATCGTTCGAACCGATCCAGTCTGTGAAATCATGTCTGGAGGATCCTGTAGGATGGGTTGAGCGAAGCGATACCCATCAAGAACCACCCGGAGATGACAAAGCAGGCGCTGATCCCCTCCATTCCAACCACCAGCAACGGTCACTTTTCACACTGGGTCCTGTTGCTTAGTTCGATATCTTTATATACCTGTAAGTTAATAAAAGATAAAAATAGAACTGATTGTTGGGCGGCCTTCCCCCTGTGAGAAACCCACTATTTCATAACTAATACAAAGTGTTAGACAAACCATAACCACAGGGTGAAGCACTGTGTACCCTGTAGGGGGGTATGGGATCAGCTGTGGACGGATCTCGCTCTTATACACAGGCCCTGTCGACATCGAAATTTTGCCCGATTTTGTTCAGAGTCATCCACAGGGTTATGACACGGATGTCCACGGGTTTATTCAATATTTTTCCATGTTGTTGATTTTGTGTGATTTGACCTTTTGCATCCTGTGAACTTTCTGTGGGTATCCATCGCCGGTATCGGGCGGACGATCGTGCAACAAGGCGCACCCCGCGCCCTGATCCACTTCGGAAACGACCCTTGGTGGGTGCGGGGCACCAGGGCGAGGAAACCAGGGAACCGGCGCATCCGTGTTAACCAATGGTTTCACTGAGCAATGGGTAGTGTCTCAGTTTGA
Organism: Porticoccaceae bacterium; assembly: GCA_050486485.1. GTDB lineage: Bacteria > Pseudomonadota > Gammaproteobacteria > Pseudomonadales > Porticoccaceae > NAT127. The sequence continues at coordinate 103 of JBJHDJ010000322.1, read as the reverse complement.
AACCTGGTGATGGTTGGTGGGGGTGTGGTGTCGGTATTGGGGGGCGTCTGGCAACAGGACGTTGCCAGCCGAGCCTGTACAGGGATGTACGCTTGTTGGCGCA
>JBJHDJ010000321.1:0-3693 GCA_050486485.1 Porticoccaceae bacterium | reverse complement strand
GCTGGGCAGCGTGAAAACCCTCTACCATACCGCCCATATCATGGCCATCCCGGTGGTCGCCGCCGAGGCCGCGTTGATTGCCAGGGAATATGTGCTGGTTTTCGAGAAGGACGAACCCAAGGCCATCGCCCTGCTGGGCAACCGCCCTGACAGCAACAGCTATGTCAACCAGGAAGGTCGCTGGCTGGCCCGCTATATGCCGGCACTGATTCGCGCCTACCCCTTCAGCCTCCAGGTTGTGGACAGCGATGCTTCCGGCGAGGAAAAATTCAACATCCTCATCGACCCCAATGCGCCGCACTTCAGTGTCGGCGGTGGAGAACCCGTGCTCACCGAACAGGGTGAACCCACGGAGCTTCTCGGTAAAGTGCAAAAAACCCTGCTGGAAATCCACAGGAACATGGCCCTGACTTCCCGGCAGATCAACCAGTTGGCGGAGCTGAACCTGCTTGTCGAGCGCAGCATCAGTATCAAAACACAGGGTGTCGCCCTGGAAGGATTCCGCGTCGTCGACGAGGAACGGCTGAGTCAGTTGACTGGCGAGCAATTGGTGGCACTACGGGACAGCGGCGCCTTGAAGCTCGCCCATGCCCAACTCTCATCACTCGCCAATGCCGCCGATAGCCCCCTCATCAGAAACCCCGATCTGGAAGTCGTCGAGGCACCTCTTGCTGCAACCGAGAATGAGGATTTCGAACTGGATTTCTCCCAGTTTCTCAGAAAGGATCACTGAGAACCCCGCGGGGCGTGACCAGATTGTGGCCTGAAAAGAGTTGCCCTGGATGGGCTTTAAATATTTTCCCGCCATTGTCGCGTGCGCGGGCAGCTCAATAGCCCGCCAGCTCCATATACCCCAGCCCCAGGCGCTCGCCGCTGGCGGCGTCGATCACCTCCACCAGCCCTTCCCAGTAGATGACCGAAAGGTCCATCTCCTGGGCGGGATGCAGGGCACGCACCCGCCAATCCGCCTCCAGCGCCGGGTGGTTCAGTCGCCAGGCCACGGGGTAGCGCTTGCCGGTGGCGGGGCTGCGCCACCAGTCGGTGGCCACTAACTGGATGTCCTCGGGGGTGATGACATGGCTTGAGCCATCCACATCCACCCAACTGCCCTTGCTGCTGGGATGCATGTGGTTGTCCATGTCCCGCAAACGGTAGAACATCAGATCGCGACCATCGTCCAGTTGCAGGGAAAACCAGTCCCAGCCCCGCTGATCCTCCCCCAGGGCGCTGGTGCCCCACTCACGGTCCAGCCACGCCAGTCCCTCGATGGCGAGGTCGGTGCCGTCGATGGTCAGGGTGCCGCGGCTCTCCATGCGGGTCATGGAGTAGTAGTAGGACGCGTTGCCTGGCTCCGGACTCTTCTGGCTGAGGCCGCGATCGCCCTGAAAGACCGGTTCCTTGACGGGCGTCAGAAGCAGATCCAGGGCAAAGGTATCGGTGCCCGCCGCCAATCGCCATGGCTCGCCCGGACGGTACCCTCCTGGTTCACCGGACAGGGACGCCAGGCGCCAGTCCCCAAGCCACACGGCAAAGGGATCGGCTTGCGCCCCAGCCAGATCCAGCACGCCACGGGCGAAACGCTCCTCGGCGCGGTGCTCGCCACTGCGCCCGTCGGTGATGGCCAGGTGGGCCATCCATACCTGGTTGGTGGTCCAGGCGGACCCTATGTCCGGTGGGGACAGGGCGATGGCGTTGCGGAAGATGGTTATCTGGAAACCGTGCAAGTGGCCGTCGGCATCGCGGCCATGGCCGGTGACATACCACCACTCGTGAAGAAATTCCGGATGCGGCCCATGATCCCGGGGAAAGCGGAACTGACGCTGCTCGATGGCCCGCTCGAACCCCTCCAGCCCGTCCACGGAGCCCAGCAACTGGTTCACATCCATCGCCTCCCGGCGCGGCGCCTCGCCATCACAGGCCGCCAACAGGATGGTCAGCATGAAGGCGATGGAGAGGCGCAACACCGACCTACTCATCCCGCAGGCCCTGCGCAGGAGACAGCCGCGCCGCCCGCCACGCCGGGTAGCACCCCGCCAGCAGCGCGGCCACCAGGGCCAGCAGGATGGCGTGCAGCAGTGGACCGGAGGAGATCAGCGGCGTCAGCGTCCAGCCAAAGGCGCGACGGTTGATGACATGGATCAGCACCTCCGCCATCAGCAGCCCGAGGGGCAGTGCCAGCAGGCCCGCCATGAGTCCCATGACCCCCGTCTGGCCGAGTATCAGCGCGGCGCTCTGTCCCTGGGTGACACCGGTGGCGCGCAGCAGGGCCAGTTCCCGCCGGCGTTCCAATTGCAGTTGCATCAACGCCCCGAGCACCGCCACAAAGGCCACCACCACGGTCAGTAGACGCAGCACCTGGGTCACCGCGAATGTCTGGTCGAAAATGGCCAGGGATCGCTCCCTCAGGCTGGCGCTGGATTCCACCACCAGTTGCACGGGCTGATCAGCTACCCGCTGCCGCGCGTCCGCCAGCAATTGCTGGTCAGTGCGCGAGCCGTCGCCGTGGAGCGCCAGGGCGGAAATGCCGTGATCCCCCCACAGATCGCGGTACAGGCCCAGGGATACCACCACCATGCCCTGGGTTGACCGGTAGTCGCGGAACACACCCAGCACCGGCAACTCCCTGGTGCCGTCGCCAGCTTGCAACGACAGGTTCTCGCCGGGGGACAACCCTTGGTGCCAGGCCAGGGGTTCGGACACCAGAACCCCCTCGCCACGGCCAAATCGGGCCAGAGCGTTGTCGTCAACCCGCGACAGTAACAATGGACCGGTGACGGTTTCCAGCAAGTGGTCCTCGACGGCACTTCCCCCCGGGCCCACGGCCAGTGCGTCCACCGCCAGCAGGGGCAGGTTGCCCGCTGCGCTGTCAATACGCACCAACCGGTGGCGCTCCACTGCCCGCAACCCAGGCAGGGCCGACAGCTGGGCGACCAGGTCTTCCGGCAGGCCAGGACCTGGATTGGCGGCGACACGCCCCGGTTCACTGATATAAATATCGCCACTCAGGGTCTGCGCCAGCCAGTTGTCCAGGGAGTGACGGAAACTGCCCACCATCACCCCCATGCTCACCGTGGCGGCCACCGCCACGCACAGCGCCGCGGTGGCCAGTCCGGTGCGACTGAGACCGGTGGCCACGCCCCGGAGCAGCAGGCGAAAGACCGTGCCGGTCCAGCGCGGCAGCGGCGCGCGACCCACGGCCAGCAGCACGGCAGGCACCAGGGCGCAAAAGCCCAGTACCAGCATTGCCAGGGCGACAAAGCCACTGGTCAGTCCGCCGGGCCGGGTGGTCAGCCAGGCGCCGGCCAGCATCAGCATGACTCCGGCCCCTGACACCAGTGGCAACAGGCGGCGCACCCCGTGCTCCAGGGCATGGCGTCCCAGCACCGCCGCGGGCCGCGTTGCCGCCGCCTCCAGGGCGGGCATCAGGGAGGCCAGCAGGGTAACCCCCACGCCGAGAACCAAGCCCTTCACCAGGGACAGAGGGGCCAGGGTGAACTCCCGGACAGTGAGGGCGAAGAACAGGTCGTCCACCGTGCCCAGCACCAGGTCCAGCAGCCAGCGCGCCAGCAGCAGGCCGGCGACGAGGCCCAGGGCCGTGCCCACCAGGGCCAACAGCAGGGCTTCCCGGAGGATGCCACCAATCAGTTCGCCGCGGGTCATTCCCACCTGCCGGTAGATGCCCCAGGTGTCGCG
>JBJHDJ010000320.1:0-3699 GCA_050486485.1 Porticoccaceae bacterium | reverse complement strand
TGCCGCGCCTGCGCCAGCTCTGCCTGGCGGCCCGGGATGCCGGCATTGGCCTCACCATCGACGCCGAGGAGGCGGACCGCCTCGACCTGTCCCTGGACATGCTGGAGGCCCTGGCGCGGGAACCCGCCCTCGGCGACTGGCAGGGCCTGGGGCTGGCGGTGCAGGCCTACCAGAAGCGCGCCCTCAGCCTGTGCCACTGGCTGGCGGCGCTGGCCCGTGACAGCGACCGCCCGCTGCTGGTGCGCCTGGTGAAGGGGGCCTACTGGGACACGGAGATCAAACGCGGCCAGCAGCACGGCCTCGCGGATTACCCTGTATTCACCCGCAAGGTGCACACGGATATCAACTACCTGGCCTGCGCCCGGGCGCTGCTGGACGCCGCCCCCCATGTGTTTCCCCAGTTCGCCACCCACAACGCCCTCACCCTGGCGATAGTGGGCGGGTTGGCGGGGGAGCGGCCCTTCGAGGTACAGCGCCTGCACGGCATGGGGGAGGCCCTGTACCGCCACCTGCCGGAGCTGATGCCCGGCCAGGCACCCGGGGTCCGGGTGTACGCCCCGGTGGGAGCACACCGGGAGCTGCTGCCCTACCTGGTGCGTCGGCTGCTGGAGAACGGCGCCAACAGTTCCTTCATCCACCATTTTCTCGACAGCAACCTGTCCCCCGAGACCCTGCTGCAGGATCCGTTTCGCCAGGCCGCGGCGCGGCGGCCCCACCGCCATCCCCGCATCCCCCTGCCCCGCCACCTGTATCGCCAGGCCGGAGAGGAGCGGGATGCCGCCGCGGGGCTGGACCTCAACGATCCCGGCACCGTGGCCGCACTGGAGCGGGAATGCGAAAGGCTCTCGGTACAGGACTGGCACAGCGCCCCTTCCACCACTCAGCCTAAAGATTCCCAGCAAAGGGTGCTGTACTCCCCAGCAGACCGCGCCCGGCGCATCGGCACCGTGCGGGAAACCACCGCCGCCGAGGCCAGCCAGGCCCTGGGCGCCGCCGCCGCGGCCCAGCCCGACTGGGATGCCCTCGGCGCCGAAACCCGGGCATCCCACCTGGAAGCCATGGCAAACACCCTGGAGGAACACACCCAGCGGCTAACCGCCCTGTTGGCCCTGGAGGGAGGCCGCGCCCTGCGGGACGGTGTTGACGAGGTGCGCGAGGCGGTGGATTTCTGCCGCTATTACGCTTTGCAGGCCCGGACTCAATTTGCCGAGCGACGCCTGCCGGGGCCCAGCGGCGAGGACAATCGCCTCAGCCTGCACGGCCGCGGGGTGTTCCTGTGCATCAGCCCCTGGAACTTTCCCCTGGCCATCTTCACCGGCCAGATCGCCGCCGCCCTGGCCGCCGGCAACACGGTGCTGGCCAAGCCCGCCGAAGCCACGCCGCTGATCGCCGCCGAGGCCTTGCGTCTGTTCCACCGGGTGGGACTGCCAGCGCAGGTGCTGCAACTGCTGCCCGGTTCCGGCCCTATGGTGGGGGACGCCCTGTTGCCGGATCCGCGACTGGCGGGCGTCGCCTTCACCGGCTCCACCGCCACCGCCCGCCACATTCACCGCGGGCTGGCGCGGCGGGACGGCCCCATCGCCACGCTGATCGCCGAGACCGGCGGCCAGAACGCCATGGTGGTGGACTCCACCGCCCTGCCGGAACAGGTGGTGGACGATGTCATCGCCTCGGCGTTCCACAGTGCCGGGCAGCGCTGCTCGGCGCTGCGGGTACTGTTCCTGCAGGAAGAAATCGCCGACGACCTGTGCCAACGGCTGGCGGCGGCCTTGGCGGAACAGCGTCTCGGCGATCCGGCCCGCATCGACACCGATATCGGCCCGGTGATCGACGAGGCCGCCAGGGAGCGGCTGCTGGCCCATATCGCGCGCATGGAAGGGGAGGCGCAATGGGTGGCGCGGCTGGCAGTGCCCGCCGGCCTCGCCAAGGGCACTTTCGTGGCGCCCCATATCTTCGCCATCGACGGCATGGAGCGCCTGGACGGGGAGGTGTTCGGCCCCATCCTCCACATTGTGCGCTACCGCCGCGAGCGGCTGGACGAGGTGATCGGGCAGATCAACGGCTGCGGCTACGGCCTCACCCTGGGAGTGCACAGCCGCATTGCCGGTTTCGCCCAAGAGGTGTTCCGGCGCACCAGGGTGGGCAACACCTATGTCAACCGCACCATGACCGGCGCCGTGGTCGGTTCCCAGCCCTTTGGTGGCCAGGGTTTGTCTGGCACCGGCCCCAAGGCGGGCGGACCCCACTACCTGCCGCGCTTCGCCTCGGAAAGGACCTGGACCGAGAACCTCAATGCCCGGGGCGGGGACTCGCAGCTTCTCAATCTGCCTGACGAGTGATCGCGCCAGGTTGCACGACACTGGTTTCAGGTTTGCGGTCATCGCGCATCCCGGCGAGCCTCCTCAGGCCCAACTCACCTGCCCTTCGACTGTTGCATGGCCTCCACGGCCCGTGCGACGGTTTCCCGTGCCTCCTCCGCGGAGGTTTCCGCCTGCCGGGCAGCATGTTCAACCCGTTCAGTGGCGGCCTGGGTCTCGCTCAACACCTGTCGTGCTTCCTCCAGGAGTTGCCGCATCTCGTCGGCGGCTGCCCGGGCCTCCTGCCGCGCCTCCCTGGCTTCCAGCAGCAACTGACGGTCATCCTCCCCAAGCTCGCCGTTACAACCCCCGAGCAGCAAGACCCCCAGGGCCGCCGCCAGTGACACACCTGTTTTGGACATACCTCGAATCATGATAATCACCACTTCAACCAGATGGACATTCACTTGCGGGTGGCTGAACAAACCCCGCATTGCACCAGAAGTTTAGACAAGCGGGAGAAAAGCCGTGGAGGAGTTTTCAGTTCACAGTGAAGGAGTTAAACCCTGTATGGCATCAAGCAATCCAGCGCTTACAATGCCTGCATCGATCCACACAGGGAGATGGGGATGACCACCCGGACGCGCGCCCCCAGGCGGGAGATTTTCGGCTGGGCCATGTTCGATTTCGCCAATCAGGCCTACACCCTGCTGATCATCACCGTGGTGTTCGGCGACCTGTACACCCGGGTGATTGTCGGAGATGGGCCGGACTACCGGCTGGGCAACCTGCTGTGGAGCCTGTCCCTGGCCACCAGCTACCTGCTGGTGGTGCTGTGCGCGCCGGTGGCGGGGGCCATCATGGACGCCACCGCCAGCCGCAAGAAATTTCTCTTTGCCAGCTATCTGCTCACGGTGGCCAGCACCGCGCTGCTCTATTTCGTGGCGCCGGGCTGGGTCATGCTGGGGGTGCTGCTGATCGTCACTTCCAACTTTGCCTATTCCATCGGCGAGGGGTTCGTGGCGAGCTTTCTCCCAGGCCTGGGGCCGCCGGAGGATCTCGGCAAGATTTCCGGTTTCGGCTGGGCCCTGGGCTATATCGGCGGCATGGTGTCGGCCATCTTCGTGCTACTGGCCCTGGGGGAAGTGAGCGAGGAGAACTTCGAGCGCATCCGCTGGGTGGGCCCCTGGGCGGCCTTTTTCTTCCTGGTGACGGCGATCCCCACCTTCGTGTGGGTGCGGGAACGCACCCCGCGCCGACCTTTGCCCACCGGGGACAACTTTTTTACCGCGGGTGTCCACCGCCTCCAGGCCACCCTGACCCATATCGGCCAGCGCCGCGACCTGGCGGTGCTGCTGGGCTCGATGTTCTTTTCCATGTCCGGCATCTATATCGTGATCAG
>JBJHDJ010000319.1:0-3699 GCA_050486485.1 Porticoccaceae bacterium | reverse complement strand
ACACGGGGCTCTGCCGTGGCGATGCCAAATCGCGCGGCGCCGCGCACCTGTTGGGCCACGCGGGCGCTGTGGATCAGCGCCTTGCTGGGCACGCAACCGGTGTTGAGGCAATCGCCCCCCATGGCGCCAGCTTCCACCAAGGTGACCCTGGCCTTCACCGTGGCGGCAATATAGGCGCTTACCAGGCCCGCTGCGCCACCACCGATCACCACCAGATTGCGGTCGAAGGTAGCTGGCTTCTTCCAGCCGCGATAAACCCGCCGCCGTTGCAGCCATTCGACGGTTTTCTTCGCCAGCAGGGGAAAGATCCCCAGCAGCGCGAAGGACAGCAGCAATACCGGTGACAGCAGGCCTGACAGGCTGTCGATCCGGGCGAGCTGGGTACCGGCGTTGACATACACCAGGGTGCCCGCCAGCATGCCCACTTGGCTGACCCAGTAGAAAACCCAGGTACGGATCGGTGTCAGCCCCATCAGCAGGTTGATGAGAAAGAACGGTATCAGTGGCACCAGGCGCAGGGTGAACAGATAGAAGGCGCCCTCCCGGGCCATTCCCTCATTGACGGTTTTCAGGCGCGAGCCGAAGCGGCTCTGCACCCAGTCCCGAAACAGGTAACGGGACACCAGAAAGGCCAGGGTGGCGCCGATGGTCGAGGCGAAGGAAACGATCAGCAGGCCCCACCACAGGCCAAAGAAAGCCCCGGCGGCGATGGTCATCACCGCGGCGCCGGGCAGGGACAACCCGGTCACCACCACATACATCAGAAAAAACCCGGTCGCCACCAGCAGGGGCCGGGCATCCCGCCAGGCCACCACGGTGTCCTGCAGGGCGCGGAGCCCGTCGAGGGTCAGCCACTGGCGCAGGTCGAGGGCAAAAAACACCGCCACCATCGCCAGCAACACCCCCGCCAGCACAAGCCGCCTGGTCATGGTGGGCTCCTTCCCCGCAGGCGGCAATTCACAGGGCTCCTCCACAACTGCTGCCCTGGCCGGCCGTGCAACCGTGGCAGTGGTCCGCCACGGCGATGGGGTTGCCCTCCAGATCCAGCTGCAACAGATCCCGCAGATGGCGGCGCCCAGGCCTGGCGGGCACCGCCAGCGGCAGACCAAGCTGTTGGTTGAAGTCGCAGTCGTAGAGATAGCCCTGCCAGTCGACACTCAGCAGGGTGCGGCACATCACCTGGGCAAGATTTTCCTCACGGTAGCTGCTCCTCAGCAGCGCCATGTACTCATGGAACTCCCCGCGACTGACCAAGGTGGAACCAAAGCGCTTGATGGGCATGTTGGCCAGGGCATAGAGGGCGTTGAAGCGGATGCCAAAGTGGCTGTCCAGCTCACGGCGGTAGTCGGCCTCCAGGGCCTGTTGGGGCGGCGGCAGGCTGGCGCCCTGGGGGTTGTACACCAGGTTCAACACCAACCCGCTCTCCGGGTCGCCATACCCCAGGCTGTTGAGCGTCCTCAAGGCGGCGATACTGCGCTCGAATACCCCTTGGCCCCGCTGGCGATCCACATTGCCCGCCGAGTAACAGGGCAGCGAGGCCACCACCTCCACCCGCTGCTGGGCGAGAAACTCCCCGAGACCCTCCTGCCCCGGCTCCTGCAGGATGGTCAGGTTGCAGCGATCGATCACCCGCGCCCCCAACGCCCTGGCGCTACGCACCAGGTGGCGAAAACCGGGGTGCAGTTCCGGGGCGCCGCCGGTGATATCCAGGGTGGAAATCCCCTGGGCGTCCAGCACCTGTGGCACCAGCGCCAAGGTATCCTCCCCCATCATCTCGACCCGGTCGGGGCTGGCGTTGACATGGCAGTGCAGACAGCGCTGGTTGCAGCGGTAGCCCAGATTCACCTGCAGTGTTTCAGGCGCGCCCCTGGAGATGGGTGGAAAATCGGTGATTTCCAGCAAGGGCAAGGTATCGCGCATTTCTACTCCCGGGCACAGCCGTTTGTCGATGACCTCCCGGATTCTGAGGCATGGGCTGCCTCCCTGTCACCCACGACAAAGGTTGTACGACAGGCCGTTTCGCTCTACCCATGGCACCGCTGGCGCCGACCTCGGGGCGGGACAGGGCAATACCCCGGCTTGTGCTGCGTTAGCAGGCTGCTGGCAGGCCGGGGTTCGGGGAGTCAAGACAGAAAAAGCTCAGTCGACAGCTTCCGCCGCCAGCGGGGCGTTCTCCCTGCCGCGGGGAGCCGGGGTGGAGAGATATTTTGCCCGCAGGGCGCCCTCCAGTTCCTCGGCGATGGCGGGGTTGTCTTCCAGGTACTTGACCACATTGGCCTTGCCCTGGCCGATTTTTTCGCCCTTGTAGCTGTACCAGGCACCGGACTTGTCGATCATGTTGTCCTTGACGCCCATGTCGATCACCTCGCCGAGGCGGTTGATGCCCCTGCCATAGAGGATCTGGAACTCGCACTGCTTGAAGGGGGGAGCCATCTTGTTCTTGACCACCTTGACCCGGGTCTCGTTGCCGATCACTTCCTCCCCTTCCTTGACCGCGCCGATGCGGCGGATATCGAGGCGCACCGAGGCATAGAACTTGAGGGCGTTGCCACCGGTGGTGGTTTCCGGGCTGCCGAACATGACGCCGATCTTCATGCGGATCTGGTTGATGAAGATCACCAGGCAATTGGCGTTCTTGATATTGCCGGTGAGCTTGCGCAGCGCCTGGGACATGAGCCGCGCCTGCAGGCCCACATGCTGGTCCCCCATCTCGCCCTCGATCTCCGCCTTGGGCACCAGGGCCGCCACCGAGTCGACGATCACCACGTCGACGGCGTTGGAACGCACCAGCATGTCGGTGATCTCCAGGGCCTGTTCACCGGTATCGGGCTGGGACACCAGCAGGTCGTCCACATTGACCCCCAGCTTTTCGGCGTACTGGGGATCGAGGGCGTGCTCGGCGTCGACGAAGGCGCAGGTGGCGCCCTGTTTCTGGGCCTCGGCGATCACCGACAGGGTGAGGGTGGTCTTGCCGGAGGACTCGGGACCGTAGATCTCCACCACCCGGCCCTTGGGCAGACCGCCGATGCCGAGGGCGATATCGAGCCCCAGGGAACCGGTGGAGATACTGGGGATGGCGACCGCTTCCCGGTCCCCCATGCGCATGACGGCGCCCTTGCCGAACTGGCGTTCGATCTGGCTGAGGGCGGCCTGGAGAGCTTTTTCCTTGTTGGCGTCCATTGAATTCCCCTTGTTGAAAACTGAGTTGAATCGACTTGATGGTGGCTGTTTGCCGCCGCCCCACGGACATCGGCGAGGCAGTTGCGACCAGCATAGCGCATAATCGCACTACTGTATAGTTATACAGTAGTGCGTGACAGGCGTATCAATCCCCGCAGGGCGGTGACCACCGCCTGGTGGCGCACGGCCTGGCGGTCGCCATCGAAATGGCAGCAGCGGGTTTCCAGGGCATCGGCGGTGATCCAGGCGAACCACACCGTTCCCACCGGCTTTTCGGCCGTGCCCCCGTCCGGGCCGGCGACACCGCTGATGGCCACCGCCAGGTCGGCGCCCGCCTCCCACAATGCCCCGTGGGCCATCTCCCGCACCACCGCTTCGCTCACCGCGCCGTGCTCCTCGAGGGTCTCGGACTTGACCCCCAGCAGGCGCTCCTTGGCGATATTGGCGTAGGTGACGAAACCGGTCTCGAACCAACGGGAACTGCCCGCAACCTCGGTGATGGCCGCCGCCACGCCGCCG
>JBJHDJ010000318.1:0-3701 GCA_050486485.1 Porticoccaceae bacterium | reverse complement strand
TGGTTTGTCAGGGGGTTGCAAGGGGGCGGGCACTGTAAATTAGGTGTGGGGGGTTGTCCAGTTGCTGGGGGGTTGGGTTTCACGTTACACGTAACACGTTGCACGTGGGCGCGTGCTGCCAGAACACTCCTTCAAACGCTTCAGCGGCAGGTACCCACCCCATCGGCTCACTTAGGTGTGGGTACGATAGTGCCTATGGTGGAGTTGCCCGCCACGTGAAACGTGTTACGTGTAACGTGTAACTCATTCCCCCTCCAGCAACTCCCTGATCAGCCGCCGCTGTTTCTTGCTGGGTTTCTGTCCGGGATGGGTTTCGTGTTCCCGAATCAGGCGTCGTTGCTCGGCCTGGGACTCGCGGGCCTGGATGCTGGCCTCCGTCTCCCGGTACAGCAGGGCCGCTTCCGGCGCCCCGCGGCGCTGGTCCGACAGGGCGACCACCTCGACGGTGCGCGTGGCCCACCCCTGCTGGATCTCCAGCACCATGCCCGGGGTCAGTTCCCGGCTGGGCTTGGCCCGCTGGCCGTCCACCTTCACCCTGCCGCCGGCGATGGCGTCCTTGGCCAGGGTGCGGGTCTTGAAGAAGCGCGCCGCCCACAGCCACTTGTCGATTCGCACCTTATCCATGGTGGACCCTTGTCGCCCCGGTGTCGGGCAGGATTTCGTCGAAGTGGTGTATGGCCTGAAAAGGTCCGTCATAGTGGTGTTCCAGGCGGCTGTCGGGCTGCCGGATACACAGCAGTTGGCCCACGCCAAAGCGCCGCGCCGCTTCCAGCACGGGCTCGGAGTCGTCGATGAACAGGCTGCGGGAGGGGGTGAAACCGGTTTCCCGCGCCAGGGCCTGCCAGAACAGGGGTGACTCCTTGGGGGCCCGATACTGGTGGGAGGAGATGATCCGGTCCAGATGCGCGCCGATGCCGGTGAGCTGGAGCTTCAGTTCCAGGCTGCGGGGATGGGCGTTGGTGATCAGCACGCGTTCCTTGCCGGCGACCTGGAGGCACTCCAAAAATTGGATCGCGTGGGGCCGCTCTGCAATCAGGTGCTGGATTTCCTCCTTGAGGCGGCGGATATCCAGGGCCAGCTCCCGGCCCCAGTAGTCCAGGCAGTACCACTCGAGCGTGCCGCGCTTTTCGGCAAATTTGCGATGCAGTTCGCGGCTGCTGTCGTCCGGGCACAGGCCGTGGTGCTCCGCGTAGCGGCGCGGCAGGTGGTGCAGCCAGAAAACATTGTCGAAATGCAGGTCGAGCAGGGTGCCATCCATGTCGAGCAGGACCGTGTCAATGGCGCTCCAGTCGATCATGGCGGATAATGGCTCCTTGCTGATTGTCGGGGCAATTGAGTATGCCTGTTGAACCACGGATATTAAAGCGCCGCGAGACCGCTCGCAGCCGGTTGTTCCGGGTCGAGGAATTGCTGTTGCAGTTCAGCAACGGCGTGGAGCGGGTCTACGAGCGGCTCTGTCATCCGCCCCACGGCGCCGTGCTGGTGGTGCCCATGGTGGATGATGACACCGTGCTGCTCATCCGCGAGTACGGCGCCGGTGTCGAGGGCTATTATCTCGGACTACCCAAGGGGGCCTGCAACCCCGGCGAGGATCGCCTGCGGGCCGCCAACAGGGAGCTGATGGAAGAGGTGGGATACGGCGCCCACCACCTGGAATTCGTCAAAACCCTGACCCTGTCGCCGGGCTACATGGGCCACGACATCGATGTCATCCTGGCCCGGGATCTCTACCCCCGCCGCCTGCCCGGTGACGAGCCGGAACCCATCGAGGTGGTGCCCTGGTCCCTGTCGGATCTGGGTGCCCTGATGGGCCGCGACGATTTCACCGAGGCCCGCTCCCTGGCTGCCCTCTACCTGGTCAGGGAATTGCTGGGACGATGACGCCACTGCCGCCGCGTCCGGCGGGAGAACACCTGCTGGAGATGATGGCAAGCGCGGCCCGCGCCGCCGGCGCCGCCATCCTGCCCATTTACCGCCTGCCCGACCACGGCGTCGTCGCCAAGGACGACGACTCCCCGGTCACGGGCGCGGATCTCGCCGCCCATCGCGCCATCGCCGCCGTCCTGGAGCCCGTGCTGGCGGGAGTGCCATTGGTTTCCGAGGAGAGCGGCGCGCCGCCCTGGTCCCGGCGCCGCCAGTGGCGCCGCTACTGGCTGGTGGACCCCCTGGATGGCACCCGGGATTTCATCCGCCGCAACCACCAGTTCAGTGTCAACATCGCCCTGGTGGAGGACGGCGTGGCGGTGCTGGGGGTGGTGCTGGCGCCAGTGTCGGACTGTCTGTGGCTGGGGCTCAGGGAGTCCCCCGACCCGGCGCGCTGGCGAGCCTGGAAACTGGTCGCCGGTGGCCAACCGCGGGCCATTCACACCCGCTCCCTGGCGGGCGCCGGAGAGGCCGGAGAAGCCGGAGAAGCTGGAGAGAGTAGCCCCCTGGTGCTGATGGCCAGCCGCCGCCACGGCCTGGATCGCGTGGAGCGATTGCAGCAACGGCTCGAGGCGCGGTTCGGCAGGGTGGAGCGGCGCGAGCTGGGCAGCGCCCTGAAGATGTGCCTGATCGCCGAGGGCGTGGCGGACCTGTACCCCCGCTTCGGCCCCACCGGTGAATGGGATACGGCCGCGGCCCAGGCCATTGTCGAGGCGGCGGGTGGCTGCCTGTGCACCCTGGATGGCCGACCCCGCCGCTACAACCAGGGAGCGGGTCTGATCAACCCCTCGTTCTACGCGGCGGGGGACCCGACAGTGAATTGGCCGGCGCTGTTGGCGGGGGATGCCTCAGAAGAGGTCGTCCGGTAGCTGGCCGCCGGGGGCGGGACGGGGAAGCTCGTCAGGGGTTGGCTCGCGGGTTTCCTGGCGGGCCGTGCCGGGTCCCTGGCCCTCGAGAAAATACTCGAACACCGCTCCCGGGTGACCGGGTCCAACCCGCTGGCCGGTATTGGGATCGATGCGGGCGGTGACCAGGCCCGGTGGTTGCGGGGGAAGGATCTCGGGCTTGCCTTCAAGGGCCTCGGCCATGAAGTCGATCCACACCGGCAGGGCGGCGGTGCTGCCGTATTCGTTGCGCCCAAGGGGGGTGTTCTCGTCGAAGCCTATCCACACAGTGGCCACCAGGTGGGGGCTGTAGCCGGAGAACCAGGCGTCCCGGGGGCCGTTGGTGGTGCCGGTCTTGCCGGCGATATCCCGGCGTTCGAGGGACAGGGCGCGACGGCCGGTGCCCAGGCGAATGCCGTCCTTGAGGATGGAATCCATCATGAAGGCCACCCGGCCATCCATCACCCTTTCCGCCACGGCTGGCGCGTCGACCTCGGCCCGCGCGCCGCCCTCCCCGTCGTCAGCGGCGGCAAACAGCTCCTCAAGGGACCGGGCCTCGTCCCTGGCGACGGCGGGCGTGGGCCTGGAGTCGCAATCCGGGCAGACCCTGGGGGCGTTGGCGCGGTAGAGCACCTCGCCATCGTCGGTCTCCACCCTGTCGACGACATGGGGGGTGACGCGGTAGCCGCCATTGGCGAACACCGTGTAGGCGGTGGACATGGCCAAGGGGGTGGTGGCCTGGGTGCCGAGGGCCAGGGACAGGTTGTTGGGCAGGCTCGACGGGTCGAAGCCGAAGCGCTCCATGGCGGCGATGGTGTGCTCGACACCGATCTCCCGCAACACCCGGATCGATACCAGATTGCGGGACAGGTACAGGGCCCTGCGCAATGAGGT
>JBJHDJ010000317.1:0-3722 GCA_050486485.1 Porticoccaceae bacterium | reverse complement strand
AGGATGAAAAGATCCTTGAGTTGCTGGCGCCTGCCAGCCCATGAGGTGATCTCCACCATGCAACGACAGATAATCCTCCACCAGATGACCGCCATGGCGGTGCCCCCCACCGAGCTGCCGGCGCTGGCAGCCGACACCGGCTGCCGCCAGATTTCCCTCTTCACTTTTGTCCCGACAGCGGGATTGCCCAAGGAGAACAGCGGCTTTGTCTTCCCCCTGGTAACGCAAGCCATGAAAGGCGCGGTTCAGGCCGCCCTGGTGGCCCACGACATCGGGGTGAGCGGTGTCGAATTCTTCCCCATCGCCGCCGATATCGGTGTCGCGGATTTCGCCCCCGCCCTCGCCCTGGGCCGGGAACTGGGGGCCGAACGGGCAGTCACCCTGGTGTTCGATGATGACCGTGCCAGAGCCCTGGACAAGCTGGGCCAACTCGCCGACATCGCCACCGCCGAGGATCTGGCCCTGGCGCTGGAATTCACACCCCTCACCCGGGGTTGTACCTCCCTGGGCCAGGCGGCCTGGTTCGTGGAGCAAATCGGCTCCGACCGATTGGGTATCGGGGTGGACACCCTGCACCTGGTGCGCAGCGGCGGCACCCCGGCCGACCTGCTGGCCCTGGATGCCAGCTGGTTCCGCTACGCCCAGATCTGCGACGGCATCGGACTGTCGCCCTCAGCTGATTATTTCGGCGAAACCCACAACCGGATAATCCCCGGTGCTGGTGATTTTCCCCTCGAGGACATTCTCAACGCCCTCCCGGCCAACGCTGCCCTGGAAGTGGAAGTGCCCTCGGACAGCCGTCGCGCGGCGGGCATCTCCGACCAGCGGCACGCCCGCGAAGCCATGGCGGGCGCTCGAACCCTCGTCGAGCGCCTGAACCCCGCGCGCTAAGGCGGGCGGATATCGACACGATACGGAGGCGACAACATGGCACCGACAGTTTCACAATTCACCGCCGAGATGGGCGACCGGGAAGCCATCCGGGATTGCCTCTACCGTTACTCCCGCGGTGTGGACCGCTGCGACGAGGACATGCTGCGCAGCGCGTATTGGGATGATGCCGTGGATGACCATGTGCTGTTCGAAGGCAACAGGGAGGAACTCATTGCCTGGATACTGCCAAGCCTGAGGGGGATGGTGCAGAGCCAACACGCCATCAACAACATCCTGATCCGCCTTCACGGCGACAGCGCCGATGTGGAATCCTATTACTACGGTTATCACCGCCTGGATTACGGCGGCAAACTCATCGACTCCATCCAGTCCGGACGCTACCTGGACCGCTTTGAGCGACGCAACGGAGAATGGCGCATCGCCCGGCGCAAGGTGGTGGTGGACTGGTTCCGCGACTACCCGGATGCGGCTGACTGGGACATAGGCCCCCTGGGACAGAAAATTCCCTTCGGCGGTCGCCATCCCCAGGACCCCAGTTACAGCCTGTTGGATCTGGCGCCGGATTGAGCGCTCCTCGCCGTTGATGCGCGCCGTGACGAGGCGTTGAGTCAAACTGGGATAGATGCAAGAGACGATACGGTATCGTGACCGTTGCCCACATCCCTGTGGGTTGATCAGCTTCTAGCCTGCTATGTCAGTAATTCCACTGCAATGCGACACCGAGTTCACGAGGCGGACCCCAAAGTGAGAAATAATGTGAAGCTGAAACCCTGTTTCCAACCATGTAGCTTTCATTGGTCAGGTTCCTGCCATATACCCCAATCCTCAATTTTTCATTCCATTTTGGGACAATGCCAATTTGTGCATTTAACGTCGTATAGCTACTCTGCTGGAAGAATCCCGTAAATTCATATCTATAGTCTGATGAGTAGTAGAGTGTGGCGGTTGCGTCAAACATCCCCCAATCCGTTTGAGTAATGTATGTTCCGCTCAGGCTGGTGGTCACTTTAGGCGATTTGAGCAAACGGGATCCGCTGGCGTCAAAGGCCTCATTTCTGATCAGTCCAGTGGGTGTCATTGGCTCTTGAAACACAATCGCGTTTTCAAAATCGCTGAATCGGGCTCTCGGTAACCACGAAACTCCAAAGCGTGTTTGAAACTCAGGGGTTATCTGCCAAGTAGCGTCGAGGTCAACGCCGATCACTTCCGCTTCGGCAGCATTTCTTGGATTTACCACCCTTTCGATGATAACTTCCTCTTGTTTATCCTCGTAATCGTAGTAAAACAGTGCCGCGCTCATTGAAAAGGCAGGCGTAGCATACTTGGCGCCAACCTCATAGGCGGTAAGTTTCTCCGGGTCGGCTATGGGATTGTTGGGAGAAGGAAATGTTGATGATGTGCCGCCTTTGAATCCCTGGCTATAGGTAGCATAGAGATTGAGTTCATCGTTAACTGCGTATAACAGCGAAAGACGTGGGCTCACATTGTTCCAGCTTTTGTCTGCATAGGTTTCCAGGGGCGCGCCGGAAAAGCTCCCTTTCGATTTTCGAGACTCGTAAGTGAATCGAGCGCCTGCAGTCGCGGTGAGAGAACCCGTCAATTCATAATTAAACTCCATGAACGCGGCTGCAGATTTGATTACATGCTCTGATTCCCCTTCAAAAACCTGCATGTCCCCTGCAATGCCAGCATATCCGAAATCGTGTTCTTCGGCCTTGTTATAGAAGCCAAATAAACCTGAAACAAATTGTAGTTTTTCGAACTGTTCGGAAGTGAACAGAAGCTCTTGAGACACATTTACATCAGGTGTGTTGACATGGTAATTCAAGCACGCGAAAGCCGCATAACAGCTGGGAGCGTGGACAATGACAGAGCTGGTTTTTGACTTGTGAGTGGAGTCGTTGTAGGCCGTGGTGCTTGTCAGGGTTCCCAGACTTTCGATGTCATGAGAGACACGAACCGAAACACCGTAGGACTCCGTATTAAAAGATGGCTCTTCAGGAAAACCGTAGGCACCCTGCCAGGCGTTGCTAGCCCATACCGCATCAGAGTAGACCAGGGTGCCATCAGGATTTCGAGCTGCACCGACGGTGGTATCGCGATACACAGACCCGGCCCAAAGGGTGTTGTCGTCTCGGTCCACATAATAGCCTGTGATCTGTACATCCGTATTGGCTGATGGGGTCCATAGCAGCTTGCCACGCAACCCATACACGGTTGTTTCACCAATACGGGCACCAGTACGGATTTCATCCACATACCCAGGTGTATACTCACTCCAGGCAGAAACGCTGCCAGCCAATACATTCTCAACGATGGGGCCGGTGAAAAATCCATTGGCTACAAGGTGTTCAGCTCGTCGGGCGGCCCCACCTGTGTAAACGCCCGCTTCCACATTGGTCCTTGCTTGGAATTCAAAGCTAGGATCCAGAGTGTTGATCAGTATGGCACCACCAGTTGCATTGCGCCCGAATAGTGTGCCCTGGGGTCCCTTCAATACTTCGATAGAGCTGATATCGGGTAAATCCATCAAGGTTGCATCCTGTTTTGGGAGGTATACCCCGTCAAGGTAGATCGCTACCGGGCTTCCCGAGCCAGGACTGGCTACTGTGGTTGATATGCCCCTCAAGCTTGGCTGCATCCAGGGGCCAGCGGAGGCCCATGTTAGACCAGGCACAATCTGTTGCAGCCCTTGCAAGGAGACTACGCCAGAACGATTAAGCTCGCTCCCAGAAACAGCAGCGACAGTAAAGGGAACCTCCTGGAGTGCACTTTCCCGCCGTTGAGCAACCACGATGATTTCATCCAGCGGTTGCGCAACTACCAGC
>JBJHDJ010000316.1:0-3723 GCA_050486485.1 Porticoccaceae bacterium | reverse complement strand
ACCCCGGGATCAGGCTTCGCGACGATGCCGCCCTGAGTCTCTACGGCGCATCGGGAAAGCCAGGCTCGGTGGCTCGGCACAGCGCCAAGACCCGTCTGGCGGTGGACACCACCACCCTGCTTCCCCTGGCTCCGGCGCCCCTGGCGGGTATTTTCCTGCTGGACGAGCCTGGCAACGGCGAGGAGATCCAGATTATCCCCCTATCCACGGCCGCTGAACTGGTGCCCATCATCAAGCAACATTTCTATATCGATGTCAGGGACAAGGCCCTGATGCGAACCCTGTTCAGTCGGGTGCAGGGTTTGCTGGCATCGGGCATCACCATCGCCAGGCTCTCCTATCCAAGACGATTCGAGTCACTGAACGAACTTTGTGAGGCCATTCTCGGTCAGATGGGAGTGGACGGGTAGCCGGTTACCCTGCAGCCCACCAAACGAGACTCCCTACGGGCACTGGTATATCTCCATTGTGCACGGGGAAATTTTGCTACACTGAGCAAGTGGTTTTTGTGAGGCCCTGTTGATGAAGTTGAAACTGCTGTCGATCCTGTTGCTGGCCGTGCTGCCCCTGGCTTCCCAGGCGGCTCCCGCCAAGTCCCTGGAGATCACCCCGGAGCAGGTGGAAACCACCATCAAGCTGCTGGATCAACTGGGCTCCAAGCACTACCACACCCTGCCCCTGGACGACGAGCTGTCGCGCCAGTTTCTGGACAATTACCTGGACTCCCTCGATCCGGCGCGGCAGTACTTCCTCAAGTCCGAGGTGGACGAGTACAAGTCGCGCTGGGCGACGCGCCTCGACGACCTGATCAAGCAGGGGGATCTGACCCCGGGCTTCACCATTTTCAAGGACTACCGGGAGCGGGTCATCGAGCGCCTGGAGAGCAATATCGCCCTGCTGGAGAACGGCGAGCCCTTTGACTTCACCGGCGACGAGGTGCTGGTGCTCGACCCGGACGACAAGCGCTGGCGGGAGAGCCAGGCGGAACTCGACGACCTGTGGCGCAAGCGGGTGATGGACAGCTACCTGCGGCTGTTGCTGGCCGACAAGCCCGAGGATGAAACCCGGGAATTGCTCGTCAAGCGTTACAGGAACCAGATTCGCCGCATCAAGGACATGGACTCCGAGGATGTACACCAGATGTACATCAATGCCCTGACCACCCTCTACGACCCCCACACCACCTATTACTCCCCCCGTCAGTTGGAGAACTTCAACATCAACATGTCCCTGTCCCTGGAGGGCATTGGCGCCGTGTTGCAGGTGGACGAGGAAAACACCAAGGTGGTGCGCGTGGTGCCGGGTGGCCCGGCGGACCGCCACGGCGAGCTGGCGCCCCAGGACATCATTGTCGGTGTCGGCCAGGAGGACGAGGACATCCAGGATGTGGTGGGCTGGCGTCTCGACGATGTGGTCAACCTGATCCGCGGTCCCAAGGGCACCACGGTACGCCTCGAGATCATTCCCTCCCGGGGCGAGAGTGCCGGCGTCCAGCAAGTCATTTCCATCGTCAGGGATGAGGTCAAGCTGGAGGAACAGGCGGCGAAAAGCCATATCATCGACATCGAGGGGGACGACCGCACCTACCGCCTCGGGGTGATCGACATCCCTGCCTTCTACATCGATTTCGAGGCTTTCAACCGCCGCGATCCCAACTTCAAGAGCACCACCCGGGATGTGAGCGTGCTGCTGGAGCAATTGCAGGATGAACAGGTGGACGGCATCATCGTCGACCTGCGCAACAATGGCGGCGGCTCCCTGCACGAGGCCACCACCCTCACCGACCTGTTCATCAACCCCGGTCCGGTGGTGCAGATTCGCTACGCCAACCAGATGATCTCCCGCCAGCACCGTTCCCGCCGGCCGCCCACATACGATGGCCCGATGCTGGTGCTCATCAACCGCCTCAGCGCCTCCGCCTCGGAGATTTTCGCCGGCGCGGTGCAGGATTACGGGCGCGGCCTGGTGGTGGGCACCCAGAGCTATGGCAAAGGCACGGTGCAGACCCTGCTGCCTCTGCCGGAGGGACAGCTCAAGGTGACCGAATCCAAGTTCTACCGGGTTTCCGGGGAGAGCACCCAGCACCGCGGCATCGTTCCGGACATCACCCTGCCTTCCATCTACAGGATCGACGCCATCGGCGAAAGCAGCCAGAAACGCGCCCTCGGTTGGGACCAGATCCACGGCATCCCGGTCAACCGCCATCAGGAACTCAAGGACATGGTCCCCCTCCTGGAGGCGCGCCACGGGCAGCGGGCGGCCAAGGATCCCGACTTCCAGCACCTGGTGGCGGAACTGGCGCTGCGTGAGGAACGCCAGGATGCCACCCGGTTCTCCCTCAACCTGGAGCAGCGCCGTCAGGAACTGAAAGCCAACGAGCTGGCGCTGCTGGACATCGAGAATCGCCGCCGGGTGGCCAGGGGCATGAACCCCTACCCGGATGTGGATGCCTGGAAGCGTGACAACCCCGAGGACAGCGGAGACGAGGAGGCCCTTGAGGAGGTCACCGACGCCCTATCCCTGGAGGACGACCCGCTGCTCAAGGCCGCGGGGCACATCCTGGCCGACGGCATCATGTTCATGCGTTCCGACCTGCCCATGGTGGTGGATGGCAGTGGTGGCGACCGCGCCAGATGAAGCTGGTGTCCTTCAATGTCAACGGCATCCGTGCCCGGCCGGAGCAGTTGCGGGCTCTCGTTGAACAGCACCAACCGGACATCATCGGCCTGCAGGAAACCAAGGTCGAGGACGCCCTCTTTCCCCTCGAGGATATCCGCCAACTGGGCTACGACGCCGTGTATCACGGCCAGAAGGGGCATTATGGCGTGGCCCTGTTGCACCGCCAGCCGTTGCTGGACAGCCGCCGCGGATTCGACACGGATGGCGAGGAATCCCAGCGCCGACTGGTGGCCATTACCGTGGCAACCTCGGTCGGCCCGGTCCATGTCTACAATGGCTATTTCCCCCAGGGGGAGAGCCGCCACCACCCCGCCAAGTTCCCCGCCAAGGCCACCTTCTACCGCGATCTACTGGACCATTTGAAACGGTGTCACTCCCCCGGCGACAACCTGGTGCTGATGGGTGACATGAATGTGGCGCCCCTGGACAAGGATATCGGTATCGGCGAGGACAATCGCAAACGCTGGCTGCGGGAGGGCAAGTGCTGTTTCCTGCCCGAGGAGCGGGAGTGGCTGCAAGGGCTTGCCGACTGGGGCCTGGTGGATACCTACGAGCACGGCGATGATTCCAGCGGCGAACATCGCTATTCCTGGTTCGACTACCGCAGCAAGGGTTTCGAGCGCAACCCCAGGCGCGGCCTGCGCATCGATCTTATCCTCGCCACCCGCCCGCTGCTGGAGCGCCAGCGGGCGGCGGGCATCGACCACGGCATACGCGCCATGGCGCGGCCGTCGGACCATGCACCCGTCTGGGTCGAGTTCGATGTGGCGCTGCCTTGACAGTCGCAGGCCTCCGTCCTTGGCGGCGCCGCCGCTTCCCCCTCATCCTGGTTTTCTCCCCACAGGGGAGAAGGAACGGGCTTGATTCAGTGGCATTTCCGTCAAGCCTGAGTATTCTTGATCCCATGACTCCCAGCATCGCCTGGTCAACCGTACAGGATCTTTATCGTTATGTGGCCTGAGAGACTTCAACGAGGCGAGGACGGCTATGATGGCACTTCTCAACGCTACCCTTGCGGTACCGTGGCCGAGGTTGGTCCATGGC
>JBJHDJ010000315.1:0-3728 GCA_050486485.1 Porticoccaceae bacterium | reverse complement strand
CATGCCGCGCAACTGGCGGGCTACTACACCCGCGCCGGCAACGGCCAGTTGGTGCCCCTGTCCACCCTGGTGCGCTTCGAGGACGAGGTGCAGCCCCAGGCCCTGAAGCGCTTTCAGCAGCTCAACGCCACCACCATCGGCGCCGTGCCTCGCCCCGGCGTGCCCCTGGGTGACGCCCTGGCGGAGCTGGAGGCCATCGCCAGCGATGTGCTGCCCTACGGCTTCAGCATCGACTACTCCGGGGAGAGCCGGCAGTACAAGAGCGAGGGGGCGGCCCTGGTGGCGACCTTCTTCTTCGCGCTGCTGGTGATCTACCTGGTGCTGGCGGCCCAGTTCGAATCGTTCCGCGACCCCATCATCATGCTGGTGACGGTGCCCATGTCCATCAGCGGCGCCCTGTTCTTCCTCAACCTGCTGGCCATGTTCCAGGTGCCCGGCGCCACCCTCAACATCTACTCCCAGGTGGGGCTGCTGACCTTGATCGGTGTGATCGCCAAGCACGGCATCCTCATCGTGGAATTCGCCAACCGCCTGCAGCAGGAGGGCATGGCCAAGCGCCAGGCCATCGAGGAGGCCGCCTCCATCCGCCTGCGCCCGGTGCTGATGACCACCGCCGCCCTGGTGCTGGCCATGATCCCGCTGCTCACCGCCAGCGGCGCCGGCGCCGTGTCGCGCTTCTCCATGGGCCTGATCATCGCCGCCGGCATGACCATCGGCACCCTGTTCACCCTCTATGTGCTTCCGGCGGTGTACCTGTTCGTGGCCCGCGACTATGGCGCCGACGCCAGGACCGAGGGACAGGTGCCGGCGACAACCTGAAGGCCGCCACGGCCCGGTTGATTCACGGCCCCAGTCGTGCTTCGATCGGTGGTGGCTGGTGCCACCCAGAGGTTGGGCTGGGCGTCGTTCCTCAACCCCGTGCGAGGAGTCATCGAAACCGTGGCAAACCGCTTGCGATATGCGCTTCCCCTGCTGCTCGGCCTGCTGCTGGCGGGCGGCTGCGAGGTCAATCCGATCACCGGAGGCAGCGCGGAGCCGCTGATCTCCCCCGCCCAGGAAGTGGCCCTTGGCGCCCAGCAGTATCTGCCGGCGCAACAATCCCAGGGTGGGCGCTACTACATCGACCCGGCCCTGCAAGACTATGTCACCGCCGTTGGCCGCCGCCTCGCGGCGGTCAGCGACCGGGCCGGGCTGCCCTACGAATTCGTGGTGCTGAACAACCCGGTGCCCAACGCCTGGGCCCTGCCGGGTGGCAAGATCGCCATCAACGCCGGGCTGTTGCCACACCTCGAGGACGAAGCCCAACTGGCGGCGGTGCTGTCCCACCAGATCGCCCACACCGCGGCGCGACACGGGGCCACCCAGTTGTCCCGCGACAAGCTGCTCAACATGGGCGTGCAACTCGCCGATGCTCACCAGGGGGGATTCGTCGCCCCTCACCTCGGCGCCCAGGCCTGGATGGCCCGCTACAGCCGCCAGGAGGAGCTGGAGGCCGACATCGCCGGCATGGAGTACCTGAGCCGCGCCGGCTACGACCCCCTGGCCGCGGTGGAACTGCAAGAGACCTTCCTGCGCCTGGGGGCCGAGCGGCGGGACGATTTTGCCAGCGGTCTGTTCGCCAGCCACCCCCCTTCCCGGGAACGGTTGCGGCGCAGCCAACAGAAGGCGACCACCCTGCCCGCCGGCGGCGCCCGCAACCGCGACCTACACCAGCAACGCATCGCCCCGTTGCGCCATGACCAACCCGCCTACGAGGCCCAGTGGCAGGCCATCGGGGCGCTCAATGACGGCCATCCGCAACAGGCCCTCGAGGCCCTGGACCGGGCCATCGCCATCCAGCCCCGGGATGGCTATTTCCGCGAGTTGCGGGGCCACGCCTTGCACATGCTCGGCGACATCCCCGCCGCCGAGCGGGAGTTCAGCGCCGCCATCAACCGCAACCCGTCATTCTTCAGTCACCATCTGGCCCGCGGTCTGCTGCGCCATCAGGATGGCCGCCGTGACGAGGCGGCGGCCGACCTGCGGAAAAGTCACCAACTGCTGCCTACCCCTCCTTCCAGCTACTTCCTGGGGGAGTACGCGGAGCGCGCCGGTGACATCACCGGCGCCATCGCCTACTACCAGCTTGCCGCCCAGGCCGACGGCGGCCTGGGGCGAGAGGCCCGGCATCGGCTGGTGAATCTGGAAATGGTGGAGGCCCCCCACAAGTACCTGTCCGCCCGCCTGCGCATGGGGGAGGACAACACCCTGTTGGTGGTGGTGAGCAACAACAGCCCCATTGCCGTGACCGGGGTGCGGGTGCGCCTGGGGGAAATGGTCAGCAACATCATGATGGGCAATACCCAGGACCTGGCGGGGCCGGCGCGCCTGTCCCCCGGGGAGCAGGCCGTGGTGCCTACCGGCATTGCCCTCGCCGATGCGGGGGAGGTCTCCCGCTACCGCACCCAGGTGGTGTCGGCCACCCCGGCGTCCTGATGCCCATGTTCGGCCCCTGTCACCCAGGCCCGCAACAGGCCGGCACCCGCGGCGCAGCTGCGACCGCCGATATCATGGCCCCATAGGCAGACGCCGTGTACCAGACCCTGGCCGACATCGTGCTCGCCCTCCACGCCGCCTTCGTGGTGTTCGTGGTGGCCGGCCTGGTGGCGATCATCGCCGGCAATCTCGCGGGCTGGCGCCAGGTGAACAACCTGTGGTTCCGCCTCGCCCACCTGCTGGCCATCGCCGTGGTGGCGGCCCAGGCCTGGCTGGGCAGACTGTGCCCCCTCACCCACCTGGAGCTGTGGTTGCGCGCCCGCGCCGGACAGACGGTGTACGACACCACCTTTGTGCAGTACTGGCTGGAGCGGTTGCTCTACTATCAGGCGCCCCTGTGGGTGTTTGCCATCATCTATACCCTGTTCGGCCTGTTGGTGGTGGCGGCCTGGTGGCGCTATCCACCCCGTCGCCACCCATGTCCACCCCGGGCCCGGAGGCCACCGCCATGAAAAGCACGGAACTGATCGCCAGCCACAGCCTGGGGCCCTTCGCCAATGTCGAGGGCATCGTCGTCGGAGCCGTGGCCTGGCTGCGGCTGGGCCTGGAAGTGATCGGCGCCCTGGTGATCGCCGTGGGCGTGGTGATTGCCTTGGTGATGCTGGTGCGGGTGCTGTTGCGCCACAACGGCGAAAGCTTCCACGGCGTGCGCCTTACCCTGGCCCGCTACCTGTCCCTGGCCCTGGAGTTCCAGCTCGGCGCCGATATCCTGTCCACCGCCGTGGCCCCCAGTTGGGACCAGATAGGCAAACTCGCCGCCATCGCCGTGATCCGCACCGCCCTCAACTACTTCCTGATGCACGAAATGGCCATCGAAAAGGAAGAGGAAAAGGCCGATCGCCAAGGGGACCTCTGAAAAATGTAGCGAGCGGCCCGAGGCGCCCCGAGCCGCGCAGCGAATCCCCGAGACATATCAGATAGATAGGCGAGGGGTGAGCGAGCACGCGAGGGTGCGGACCGGGTCGCGCAGTAGTTTTTCAGAGGTTCCCAAGGCAAGGGGGACACCACCTAACCCGACGATGTCAGGCAGGCGCGCCCCCCAACCGCCGGTGCAGCCAGGCCAACGCCAGCAGGCCCAGGCCCAACCCCATGAAGGACGCCACCCGCAACAGCCCGTCAAGGCCCGACATGTCCACCAGGAAAATCTTGGCGATCACCACCCCCAGCAGGGCCATGCCGGCCCGGTACAGGCC
>JBJHDJ010000314.1:0-3732 GCA_050486485.1 Porticoccaceae bacterium | reverse complement strand
ACGGAGCGATGGGTATCGCTGCGCTCAACCCATCCTACCGATAGACACTGTTCGTCAGCGCCATCTGGGGAGTCGTCGCGGCCTACGCCGTAAAGAAGTAGCACTCTTCAATGTTGCTATTGTCACAGGTGGAAGCTGGCTGCGGGGCGGACGGTAGGGTGGGTTAGCCGAAGGCGTAACCCACCATCAACCACCCGGTCATACCGCACGGAGCGATGGGTATCGCTTCGCTCAACCCATCCTACCGATAGACACTGTTCGTCAGCGCCATCTGGGGAGTCGTCGTGGCCTACGCCGTAAAGAAGTAGCACTCTTCAATGTTGCTATTGTCACAGGTGGAAGCTGGCTGCGGGGCGGACGGTAGGGTGGGTTAGCCGAAGGCGTAACCCACCATCAACCACCCGATCTTACCGCACGGAGCGATGGGTATCGCTGCGCTCAACCCATCCCACCGATAAACACAGTTCTTCGATGCCATCTGGGGCTTAGTCGCAGCTCATGCGTCAAGAAAATGCATTCAACACGGGATCAAGGCTTCCCTGAACTTGCAGCCACTGACACCCGAACCCCAAGAACACATCAAATCATGCAGATTGAGGGCAAGTGTGGAGTTCCCTCGATCATCTCAGCGTCAGACGTCAGACGTCAGACATCAGACATCAGACATCCCGCCTCAAGAAGTAAACAACTTCGCCCGCACCGTCTCCCGGTACTGCCCCGGTGTGGTCTGAAAGAACTGCCGGAACTGGCGGCTGAAATAACTCACCTCCTGAAAACCGCATAATCCACAGATTTCCTGGATGCTCAGGTTGGTCTGTTGCAGCAGGTCGCGGGCGCTGTTGAGGCGCAGCTCCCGCAGGTAGTCCACCGGCGTCTGCCCCATGGCGGCCTTGAAGCGGCGGTTGAAGCTGCGGGTGCTCATGCCGAACTGGGCCGCCAGTTGGGGTACCGATACCTTGCGGGCGAAATTATCCTGCAACCAGATGCGCGCCTGGAGGATCACTTCGTCGTAGTGGAACTCCACATGCTCCGCCAGGTAGCGGGTGGGTTCGAAGGTGCCGCGGATCTCGTGGAAGAAATTGCGCTCCACATTGTTGGCCACCGCGCGCCCGAACCACAGAAAGATGATGTGCACCATCAATTCCGCCAGGGTGTTGACGCTGGCGGCGCAGTACAGGTTGCCGGCCTGGGTGATGAAATACTGGCGTTTCAACTGCACCAGGGGATAGTCGCGCTGGAAGCGGTCGAAATAGTGCCAGTGGGTGGTGGCTGGCTTGCTGTTGAGCAGTCCCGCTTCCGCCACGAAACACACCCCGGTGCCCACGGCGGTGATGGCGGCCCCCCCCTGGTGCTGTGCCCGCAACCATGCCGGGTGGTCGGGATGGCGGGCGATGGCGGGGCGCGGGTTGCGCCACTGCCCCGGCACATGCACCAGATCCAGTTGCGGCGCGGCATCCAGCGCCGTTGTGGTGGCCAGGGTGAAGCCGGACGGGGAGTCCACTGGCTGACCCAGGGTGCTGAGGGTGAGTATTTCCAGCGAGGGAGCGGCCACCCGCAGCCCCTTGGCGGTGGCCTCGGCGGTTCGCAGCATCTCGATGGGCAGGGTGGCGCTGGTGGCAAGCACATTGTCACACAGCAGGATGCCGACGCGGCGGGTGGGTTGGTTCATTGGGACTCCGGGGTTTGAGTTTCACGCAACACGCAACACGCAACACGTTGCACGTGGGTGCCGCGCCACCTTCGCCACAAGCAATCAGCATGACATGCAAGTCAGTAAATGGGGCGACACCGCACCCACGGCGCTCCCGCTCATGGAGGCTTAGGACAGGCTCTCAGATGTCAGACCCAATCCCCCCATGCAGCCCAAATTTCCGACTTATGAATAAGATGCCCAGGGATCATGGCTACAGAGCGACCACTTTTACGTGATACATGTTACGTGTAACGTGAAACTCAGAGATGGCCAAATAATCAAAATATATGTCCAAATAGTACACAACACAAACCCTGCCCCCTCAATACACTGACATCATCGCAAGCATTGTTTCGGGACAACAGGATGACAGCCCTTCCCGTGATCGTCAGTTACGGCGGCGTCAACGCCGCAGGCCGTAGCTCCTTCGACCAAGCCTACCGGCGCATGGTGCTGGAGAGCCTCGGCGAGGCTGACCGCCAGCGCACCGTCACCGGACTCGCCGCCCTGATGGGCATCAACATGGCGGAATGGACCCCGGCGCTCGAACAGGCCGTGGTGGCCGGCACCCTGATTCGCCGTATCGAGGACCGGGTTTTCAATCCCGATCATGCGCCCTGCAACCAGGCTTTGGAACTGGCCGGCGCCGACGGCCTGGACATGCGCTTCGAGCTGCCGCGCCGCGCCCTGCCGGAGCAGATTCCCGGCAACTGGCGGGTCACCGATCTCGGCAACGGCAGGGTCGCCGTGGCGGTGGCCGGGGGCCAGAAGGTGCTGGTGCCCGATACCCGTGACTTCCCCGTCAAGGCCGCCGGCCAGTTGCCCAGTGGGTTCGATCCCGGGTCAGGCTATCCCTCCCGTTCCCATCCCCGCGGCCTGCAAATGGCGGTGGTGGGGGCCTCCGATGCCGTCAATGCCCTGGGCATCGACTGGCAGGCCGTGTGTCAGCGGGTGCGCCCCGACGAAATTGGCATGTACGCCGCCAGTTGCCTGGGGCAGCTCGATGACGACGCCTGGGGCGGGGTGCTCAAGTCCCGCTGGCTCGGCAGCCGCCCCACATCCAAGCAATTGCCCCTCGCCCTGGGCAGCATGCCGGCGGACTTCATCAATGCCTATGTGTTGGGCAGCGTCGGCCATACCGAGGCCATCGCCGGCGCCTGCGCCACCTTTCTGTACAACCTGCAGGCGGCGGTGCGCGATATCGCCCTGGGCAGGCGACGGGTGGCCATTGTCGGCGCCAGCGAGTCCGGAGTGACCCTGGAGTGCATCGAGGGCTTCATGAACATGAGCGCCCTGGCCACCGACCAGGCCATGGCCCGTATCGACGGGGTACCGGTGGCGGACCCGCGCCGCTACAGCCGACCCTTCTGCGAGAACGCCGGCTTTGTCATCGGTGAATCCAGCCAGTACCTGATATTGATGGACGATGCCCTGGCGGTGGAGCTGGGGGCGCAAATCCACGGCGCCGTGCCCGGTGTGTTCATGGATGCCGACGGGGTCAAGAAATCCATTTCCAGCCCCGGTCCCGGTAACTACCTCACCATGGCCAAGGCCGCCGGGCTGGTGCGCTCGGTGTTGGGCGAGGAAGCCATCCGCCACCGTTCCATGGTGTTGGCCCACGGCTCCAGCACCCCCCAGAACCGGGTCACCGAATCCCTCATCTTCGACCGCGTGGCGGAGGCCTTCGGCATCGACAACTGGCCGGTATGCGCCGTCAAGGCATACCTGGGCCATTCCCTGGCCACCGCCAGCGGCGACCAGATCGTCGCCGCCATTGGCGCCATGCGCCACGGCATCATCCCCGGCATCAAGACCGGTTCCGCCATCGCCGGGGATGTCCACCGCCGCCATCTCGACATTCCTGTTGGCGGCGACCTGGAGGTTGGCGCCGGCGCCATCGACGCGGCCCTGATCAACGCCAAGGGGTTTGGCGGCAACAACGCCACCGGCGTGGTGCTGTCCCCGGCCCGCGCCGAGTCCATGGTGGCGCGCCGCCACGGTGGCCAGTGGCGCGCCTACCAGGAACGCCTGGAGGAAAC
>JBJHDJ010000313.1:0-3747 GCA_050486485.1 Porticoccaceae bacterium | reverse complement strand
CCGCGGGGCTATGTGGAATTGCGCCATATTGCCAGCAGCGTGCGCACCATGGTCAAGGATGCCCTCGATGCCTTCGCCCGCTACGACACGGAGGCTGCCCTGGAAACCCTGAAGGCGGACAAGCAAGTGGACATGGATTACAAGTCCGCCCTGCGGGAACTGATCACCTATATGATGGAAGACCCCCGCAGTATCACCCGGGTGATGAATGTGATCTGGGCACTGCGCGCCCTGGAGCGGGTGGGCGATCACGCCAAGAACATCTGCGAGGATATCGTCTATCTGGTGAAGGGCAAGGACATCCGCCATGGCCACGGTGTCGACGCTTGATGCCCGGCTTGGGCCACTGACCGGGATTTGCGGCTTCACCGACAACCCACGGCATCGATAGCCTCGGCGTGTGATCGGGTTCCGCCCATGACGGAACCCGACACGCCCTGGACCCGCCGCTATCACGAAACTGTCATATAACCTTCCTATGGTTGTCTTGTGGCTGTCACAGGGCGAAGGCCTGTCTATCGCTTCGATTTGCTCTTCATCACGAGGAAGTGTATGCGTAACCTGATCTGTGTCGTTCTGCTCGCCCTGCTGGCCGGTTGCGCCCAGCAGGGTCCGGTCAAGCTGTATTCCGGGCCCGATCGCGGTGTCGGTCAGTTGCTGGTGGTGGAGGTGCCGGAGGATCTGGAGGTGCTCACCATCAATGGTCGCCAGGTGGCGTCCATGGACAGGATGTTCCGGGGCGATGCCCTGCAACTGCACATGGACCCCGGTGAATACCGTATCGAGGCCTACTACCGCCGGGTATTCGAGATCGATGGCACCACCCATGAGGTGATCAGATCCCGGGCGGCGACCTTCCTGATCAACGGCAAGGCCGGTGAAACCTGGCGCCTCGCCTACCGGCAACCGCGGAATCTGGACGAGGCCAGGGAAATGAGCCGCCGCTTTGATGCCTGGGCGGAAAACCGAAAAACCGGCGAGCGAATCGCCGCCGAGCAGGGCGCCGTGCCCCCCTCCATCGCCACTCAGCTGTTCGGTCGCTCCCCGGATCAGGAGGGCCAGCAGGCCGACGCCGTGGCGCCCCTGAACGATCGCGCAACCCCCGCCGCTCGGCAACCTGTCGCTGGGAATGAGCCGGTGACCGTGGTCACCCCCGTGGCGCAACCGTCCCCGGCGTCCCTGCCCCACGATGATGCCACCCTCATCACCCTGCAACAGTTGTGGCTGCTGCTCGGCCCGGAGAGCCGGCGCGCCTTTCTCGACTGGGCGGCGGAGTAAAGCCGCAAGGGTGATGGACCCGTTCGGTAGGATTGGCGCGAACCCAGGCGCCCATCCCGGCGACCCGTGATAGCCCCAGTGAATAGCCCCGGTGAATAGCCCCGGTGATTGATCTTGGGCGGCAACCGGACTACCCTTGCCGCCTTCCAAATCACTGATGCCGGAGGGGCTGTGAAGGAGCTGTTCGACAACAACCGCGCCTGGGTGCGCTCCATCACCACCGAGACACCGGATTTTTTCGCCCGCCTGTCCCGCCAGCAGAATCCCGAGTATCTGTGGATCGGCTGTTCCGACAGCCGGGTGCCCGCCAATGAGATTGTCGGCCTGCTGCCGGGCGAGTTGTTCGTGCACCGCAATGTCGCCAATGTGGTGGTGCACTCCGATCTCAACTGTCTCTCGGTGCTGCAATTCGCCGTGGACTACCTGAAGGTGAAGCATGTCATGGTGGTGGGCCACTACGGCTGCGGCGGCGTCAAGGCGGCGGTGTGCAACGAAAAACTCGGCCTCATCGACAACTGGCTGCGTCATGTGCAGGACGCCCAGAACAAGCACCACAAGGAGCTGGGCGCCATTGGCGACGAGCACCAACTGGTGGATCGGGTATGCGAGATCAATGTCATCGAGCAGGCCCTCAGCGTCTGCCAGACCACGGTGGTGCAGGATGCCTGGGCGCGGGGCCAGGAGCTCACCGTGCACGGCTGGATCTACAGCATCAAGGATGGCCTGCTGCGCAATCTGGGCATGAAAGTGGACAACCCCGACGCCATCTACCCGGCCTACAAGCAGGCGGTCCGCGCCCTGTTCGATAGCGGCACGCCAGAGCCCTGAGGGGCTTTTCAAGACCGGCGCCAGCGTCGCGCCACGCCACCAACCTCCAGGGAGAACACCATGGACAGATTCGACAATGTGTCCGTCAGAAAGGCCGCCAATGTGTATTTCGACGGCAAGGTCACCAGCCGGGAAATCTCGTTCGCCGATGGCAGCGTCAAGACACTGGGCATCATGCTGCCCGGCGATTACGAATTCGGCACCAGCCAGGCGGAGTTGATGGAAATCACCTCGGGCTTGCTGCGGGTCAAGCTGCCCGGCGCCGACGCCTGGCAGGAGGTGCGCGGCGGCGAGTCCTTCGAGGTGCCCGCCAACGCCCGCTTCCAGTTGTCGGTTGGGGAGATCACCGACTACATTTGCTCCTATCTCTAAGCCAGATGGCGCCGTGGGCAATCTGGTATTACGCTATCCACGGATGAATGGCACTGAATTAAGTGTTTCGGCGCGGTTTTCCCCCTCTCCCGCGAGCGGGAGAGGGGCGGGGAGAGGGCGATTGCGCCAGCAATCAAGCGGCCCCGCCGCTTCCCCCTCATCCTGACCTTCTCCCCACAGGGGAGAAGGAACGAACCAAGTCGGGCTAAACTCAGCGCCATTCGATTACAGATCATTCCCTGGGAGCAGGCCATGGCGGATTACACAGTCAGAGAAGTGATGCACACCAATCCTCTCTCCGTCCGCGAGGGCGACCTCCTGGTGGATGTGGTGGAGAAGCTGGCCACCCACGGCGTGATGGGCATGCCGGTGGTGGATGACAGGGGCGCCGTGGTGGGCTTCGTCTCCGAGCAGGACTGCATCCAGAGCATGCTCGCCACCAGCTATTTCTGCGAGGGCAACCCGGTGGTGGCGGATGTCATGAGCCGCGAGCTGTTGACGGTCAGGCCCGACGACTCGGTGGTGGATCTGGCGCGGCGCATGGGCCGCGACAAGCCCAAGGTGTACCCGGTGGTGGACGCCGGCAAGCTGGTGGGTCTCATCACCCGCGCCGATGTGCTCAAGGCGCTGCGCCGCGAAGTACTGGCCTGCAATGTGGAAGGTCGGCGCGGACAGGACAGCCACTGACGGCTGGCGCCGGGGAGAGGGAGTTCCGTGGCGATACTGGGATTGTGGCTGGCGGCCCTGGCGACCTTGACCGTGGTGGGCGCCTTGCTGGGTTGGCTGGCGTTCTTTCGCGGCAGAAGCCTGGCGGCGCAAATCGACAGGTTGCAAGGCGAACTGGAGAGCCTGCGCGCCGGAAGTTCCTCCGCGCCCCAGGGCGACGAGCTGGCACGACACGATACCAGCGCTGGGCCAGCGGATGGCGACCCCGGAGATCTTGATCCTGAGATCTTGACCGCGGACATGTCGGCGACGACCAGCGCGCCACCTCCCCCCAATTTATTCCCCGCACCCGCGACCCCGGAGATTGAACATCCTGTGACACCAGGACGCCGGCATGCCTGGTTGCGGCATCTTGTCGACCACTGGATGGTGTGGCTCGGCGGCCTGTGCGTGGGGATGGCTGGCATTTTCATGGTGCGTTACGGCATCGAGGCCGGCTTGCTCGGGCCCGGGGCGCGGGTGATGATGGCCGGGGTTACCGGTATCGCCCTGCATGGCGTGGCCGAGTGGCTGCGCCGCCGGGCGGGCAGCGACCCCAGCTTC
>JBJHDJ010000312.1:0-3769 GCA_050486485.1 Porticoccaceae bacterium | reverse complement strand
TAATGGCACTGACTTTAAGCCATTTCGGACTTCGTAGCCCGGTCGGTATCCCGGGGGAGAGTTTTCGAGACACGCCGTAAACCCATCCCTGGGGGCTCGACGGCGCCATCCCTGGCGCCGACGGTCTCGAAAACTCTCCCCCGGGACACCGCCCTACTACCGTAGAGGGGCTTAACTCAGTGCCATTGGGGTCAGTCATCGCTCAATCTGGCGATGCGGAACAGCGATAACTGCTGGGTGGCTTCGAGGGTGTCCGCCAGTTGGACGCGGGCGCGGATTTGGCTGTTGAGGGTGAGGGCCTCATGGCCCTCGAGGAACGGCATGGCGGGCAGCAGCAGGGTTTCGCCGCTGTCGGGAGTGCCGGCAAGAAAACCCGGGAAGTACGCCGAGACACGGTGACCCTCCTTGATCAGGGCGGATGCGCAGGGGGTAAACGCCCCCGCCAGCAATTCGATCCCGGCGAGCCGGGTCAGGTTGGCGGTGGTTCGCGTCCAGCGCACCAGGCCAAGTCGCCAGGCATCGCTGTCGGCGCCGCGCAGCGCGACAAGCTCTCCTGGGCTCAGGTTGTCCGGCGGGGATGGCAGCTCAATCCGCGTGCCCCGCTCGCTGACATTGATGCGGGTGGCGCGGTGGATGGCGACAGGGTCTTCCTTGACGGCCTTGTTGTTGGTGGTGAACTGGATGGGGTCGTCGGGGTTGGAGCGGGTGGCGCGCAACCAGGTGCCCCGTGACACCGGTTCATTTTCCCGGGTGTCCTGCCAGATTTTCTCCGGCGCGAAATCACCGGGGGCATGGATATGGAGCCCGGAGCGCACAGCCGCGGCATGGCTGCGGGTCACGAAATCATCGATCCGGGCGGTACGGGACAACAGGCGGTGAATGCGCGACAGGCCAAACACGGCATCCATCTGCTGAAGGTCGGCGCGGTGCTCGTCCGTCCGGGTGATTTCGCTGGTCCAGTAGCGGCGCAACTGCCGCATCAGTCGCGGGGGCAGGTTGATTTCGCCGGGACCCAGGTAGCGTTCCACATGGGTGATGAGGGCGGCGCTGTCCAGGCCGATGGCGCGGGCGGGTGCCCGAGCCACACGGGTTCTCTGCACCGGGCCGATGTCGCTGTCCTGGTCGATGACGAACAGCCCCTCGCCGTCATCGTCCATCAGGACGGCGAACTGGGCATGGCTGTCGAGGAATCCGAGCAGCAGCTTGAGATCCCGGGGGCTGAAGCGGGCGGGGTCTGCCGCCGCCACCAGAAGGATGCGCAGGTAGGCGGCACGGGGGCTCAGGGACTGGTTGTTGACAGCCTGGGCGGAGAACGGCGTCAGGGTCTCGAAACCGCGCACCCTGGCCACCATGTACAGGGCATGGATTTCCCGCCATGCATTGGCGGGAGGGGTGATGTAGCACCGCCAGCTGGTGGTCAGCATGCGCGACAGGGCGCCGATGGCGAGGCGAGTGACCGTGGCCAGTTGCCCCGGCTCCGCATCATTGGCAGCCAGCAGATCCGTCAGCAGGGACTTGTACCCCATCGCCAGATTCTTGAGCAGCGCCAGGGCGAGAGACAGCTGCCTGGCGGTTTTGTCCGTGACCGTCAGCCGCTCGGTGAGCAGATCGGTGTGATGAAAGATCACCGGCTCGATCAGTTGCAGCATGGCCAGGCGCGTCTCGGGGCTGCCTTTCAGGGCGGCGATCTCCGGCACGGCCCGATAGAGCCGGTTCAGCAGTTCAGGGGGATTGGCCGCTGGCAGATCCGCCAGGAAGGCTTCGATGCCCTCCGGTGTGGAATGACAAAAAGTGAGGGATTCGAGCTGATTGCCCGGCAGGCTGAGGCGGCCGAGCAGCAGTTCTGTGGTGAGCTTGCTTGCATCCATGGAAATAGTGTCCTGACCTGTCGCGGCGATTCCAGGGCGCCGCCATTCACGGAATCCCCTCGGTTTCCCTCCCCGGCCCCCAGCGGCTGGGGTTCAGGTTATCACAGTCTTTGCCGGAGCCCCCGGCAGATCCCTCACCAGTCTCGGCACCAGGTAGCCCGGCAGGCCCGCCCGCAGGCTGCCGTGCAGCGCCAAGGCCCGGTGTTGTTCCACTTCGAAGTGGGCGGCCCCCGCCACCGGGTCCAGCAGGTGCAGGTAGTAGGGCAGCACACCGGCCTGGAACAGATCCTCGCTGAGGCGGCTCAGCACGGTCGAATGGTCATTGACGCCCCGCAACAGCACGGTTTGGTTCAGGACCGTCAAGCCGGCATCCCGCAGCCGACCGACCATGGCGGCGACTTCATCGTCGATCTCCCGGGGGTGGTTGATATGCAGCACCATCACCGGTATCAGTCGGGTAGCGGTGAGCCAGGCCAGACAGGCATCGTCAACCCGCGAGGGGATGACCACCGGAAAGCGCGAGTGTACCCGCAGCCGCTTGACATGGGGAAGTGTCGCCAACTCCCGAACCAGCCAAGCCAGGTGACTGTCGTTGGCCGCCAGGGGGTCGCCACCGCTGAGGATGACTTCGCTGATGCTGGGGTCCCTGGCGATATAGTGGAGTGACTGCCGCCATTGTTCCTTGCCCGGGTTGTTGTCGTCGTAGGGAAAGTGGCGGCGGAAGCAGTAGCGGCAGTGCACGGCGCAGGCCGGACTGGTGATCAGCAGAACCCGACCCTGGTATTTGTGCACGATACCCGGGACGGGGTTGTAGCGGCTCTCCCGCAGGGGGTCGCGGTCGAAACCGGGGGCGGGCAACAGTTCTTTCCCAAGGGGCAGTACCTGGCGCAGCAGGGGGTCGTTAGGGTCGCCATGGCCCATGCGGCGGATATAGGGCATGGGCACCCGCAACGGGAAATCCGGCAGATCGGCGAGTTGTTTGGCGAGCTGGCTGTCGCCAAGCCCGAGCATGGCCAACAGTTGCTCGGGGCGGGTCACGGCGTCACGCAATTCCTGCTTCCAGCGGAGGTGGTGGCCGCCGTCCACTGGACCCTGCCAAGGGGAGACTGACTGGGGTATGATAGCGGCCTTTTTCGATTCCACTGACTACACGCGAGGCAAGAATGGCCAGCTATTCTACCAATGAATTCCGCTCAGGGCTGAAAGTGATGCTCGACGGCGATCCCTGTTCCATCGTCGAGAACGAGTTTGTGAAGCCCGGCAAGGGTCAGGCCTTCAACCGCGTCAAGCTGCGCAACCTCAAATCCGGACGGGTGTGGGAGCGCACCTTCAAATCCGGCGACTCCCTGGAAGGCGCCGATGTCACCGACCGGGAGATGCAGTACCTCTACAACGACGGCGAGTTCTATCACTTCATGGAGCCGGAATCCTTCGAGCAGCACCAGGCGGCGCCGGCCACCGTGGGCGACGCCGCCCAGTGGCTCAAGGAGCAGGATGTCTGCGTGGTAACCCTGTACAACGGCGCCCCCCTGTCGGTGACACCGCCGAACCATGTGGAGCTGGAGATCGTCGAGACCGATCCCGGCCTGCGGGGGGATACCGCCCAGGGCGGTTCCAAGCCCGCCAAACTGGTGACCGGCGCCGTGGTCAAGGTGCCGCTGTTTCTCAATATCGGCGATGTGGTGCGGGTCGATACCCGTACCGGCGAGTACCAGGGCAGGGCGCGGGACTGAGTTGATTCACAAAGGATACTGGGGGAAAGATGGCTGACTGGCGTCCCACCGCCACACTCGACACCCTGACGAAAAGAGCGGATCTGCTGGCGCGGATCCGCTCTTTTTTTGCGCAGGCCGGCGTCATGGAAGTGGATACCCCGGTGCTGGGGCTTTACGGGGTGACCG
>JBJHDJ010000311.1:0-3773 GCA_050486485.1 Porticoccaceae bacterium | reverse complement strand
GCGATACCCATCATCCCTGCTGGACGCCAATTTCCAGCCCCTGCCCGATCTCGAGCCGCGCCGTGTCCGCCACGGCCTTGCGCTTGCCCAGCACGGGCTTCAGCCTATCGAGCACCTTGGCCGCCGTGGCCCGGTAGCCGGTCAACTTGCCGCCGTAGATCGCCACATAACCGCTGGCGCCATCCAGGTCCGAGACGATTTGCACTTCCCGACTGCGCCGCGAAGGCCCGATCTCCTCTGCGGGCAATACCCTGAGACCCGCCATGCGGCCCTGGATATCGGCGGGGGTGACGCGGTAGTCAGGAAAATATCTCGTCAGGGTGCGCAACAGATAGTCTTCCTCCCAGGGCGTTGTGCCAACGGCATCGGGATCTCCCTGCCAGGGTATCTCGGTGGTGCCCAACAGGGTTCCTCCCCGCCAGGGCAGGGCAAAAACCGGCCGGCCATCGTGCGGCGACTCCAGATAGTAGCACTGCCCGGAGACTGGCCTCCCCAACACCAGATGGCTGCCCTTGACCAGTTCCACCGCCAGTTTCGGCGGCTCTGGCACCAGGTGGTCGGCCACCAGGTTCACCCAGGGACCAGCGGCATTGACCAGTACCCGGCAGTGGATGACCCGCAGCCCCTCTGGCCGCTGCACGCTCAAA
This sequence comes from Porticoccaceae bacterium, assembly GCA_050486485.1. Taxonomy (GTDB): domain Bacteria; phylum Pseudomonadota; class Gammaproteobacteria; order Pseudomonadales; family Porticoccaceae; genus NAT127. The sequence goes on along the minus strand of JBJHDJ010000311.1, from coordinate 3,126 downwards.
GCATAGCCCTCCTCGTCGCGGCGGCAGAGCACGGCCCTGGTGGCGGTGTGGATCCTGGCTCCGAGTTGTTGCGCGGATCGGGCGACCGCCAGGGTCAGCAGTCGGTCATCGGTCTGGGCATCCTGGTAGCTGAAAACCCCTTGCAGCCCATCCTGACGCAGTCCATCCAGGTTGTGTCGGTGGCTGCCCATGGCCGTCAGCGGATTGCCGCCGGACAACAAGGCATAGAGTCCGAGTCCGATGCGCAGTTGCCAGGGGCGGATACGGCTATCCCGGTAGACGGGTATATGAAAACGGTTGAGCTCCACCAGGGTTGGGGCAATGCGCAGCAGGATGTCCCGTTCCCGCAGGCTCTCCCTCACCAGGCGGTACTCTCCCTGGCGAAGGTAGCGCAGGCCGCCGTGGATCAGCTTGCTGGAGTTTCCCGAGGTGCCGCCACCGATCTCGCCCTTTTCCACCAGCACCACGCTGTAACCCGCCGCCGCGGCGGCCTGGGCGACGCCGCACCCCTGGATGCCACCGCCGATGACGGCGATGTCAACTCGGTTCATGGCGGGCATGGGTGGAAAAGGCGAGGGTGGAAAAGCAAAACCCCGGCTGTCCCATGACAATGCCGGGGTTGTTCATGGCGACCGTGGAGAGGATCAGAGCTGTTCGAGAATCTTCTCGGCGGTGGATTCCTTGATGCCCGCGCCATCCGGCTCGACATTGAGCTGGGTGACCTTGCCATTATCGACGATCATCGAGTAGCGCTTGGAGCGTTTGCCGAGACCAAAGCCGCTGCCGTCCAACTCCAGCCCAATGGCCTTGGTGAACTCACCATTGCCGTCCGCCAGCATCAGCAGGTGCTCGGCGTTCTGGCTTTTGCCCCAGGCATCCATCACGAAGGCGTCGTTGACGGCAATGCAGGCCACGGTGTCCACGCCCTTGGCCTTGATATCGTCGACATGGACCACGAAGCCAGGCAGGTGGGTATTGGAACAACCGGGGGTGAAGGCGCCAGGCACCGCGAACAGCACCACTTTCTTGCCCTTGAAGATATCGTCGGTGCTGATGGGCTTGGGACCTTCGCCGGTCATGGTGTAGAGGTTGATGCTGGGGAGGGAATCACCCACTTTGATGGTCATTGTTTATCTCCGATGGTTGTGTTGCTATTGGGCGCCCTAAGATACCCCATGGTCCCGTGATGCTTCAATGGCGCTGGCGTTTCAAGCCGCTCGCCGGCCGGAACCAATAGCGGCAAGCGCGATGGCCAGGTTGCCCTTAAATCGCCTGGCGCCCCAGGGCCTGAACAAGCCCACCGATGTCGAAGGTCTCGATCATATCGACGCCCCGATCGAACAGGGCGATGGCCTGGCTCGGGTCATCCACTTCGTACACCACCAACAGCGGTGCGATGGCCCTAAGGTCGGCGTCGCCGGGGATTTTTTCCAGGTCGCAGAACACGAACTCCGGATTGATGGAGGCTATGGCCGGGCTATCCAGGTCGCGCCATTCCCGCAGCACCACGCCGCATCGCCCATGGCCCTGTGCCCTGGCGTGGGCAATGAACCCGTAGTCGAAGCTGATGAGCACGGCGCGCTCCTCGACTGGAGCCAGTGGCCGCGCCACCCGGGCATAGGCCTCGTCGACCCCGGCAATCTGGATGGCAGTGTGCTTCATTTCCACAAAGGCGGTCACCCCGGGGCGGGCCTCCAATAGCGCCACCAGTTGCTCCAGGCTGGCGATGGGTTGCCCCGCGAAACGATCCCCGAGGCGCCCCGGTTCATGGGCGGAGTATTGCCGCAGCTCCTCCAGGGACAGGGCGCTCACCAGGTTGTCCACGCCACTGAGGCGTTTCATGGGCAGGTCGTGATACAGCACCGGAATGTCGTCGGCGCTGAATTGAATATCCGTCTCCACGTAACGGGCGCCTGCCTCGATGGCCCTGTCGAAGGCCAGCAGGGTGTTTTCCGGGTAGAGCTTTTGGTAGCCGCGATGGGCCACCAGACGATCCTGAAGCATGGTCTCTCCCGCTATTCAGGGCACAGGCCGCGCAACACCAGATCGGCGTAGTTCACCACGCCAATCACCTTGCCATCGCTGTCGATCACCGGCGCCAGGGTCAGGCCGAAGCGCTGGAACAACCGCGCGCAGTAGCGCACCTGCATGGCGGGGTGCACCCCGACCACCGGCTTGGACATGATCTCGTAGAGATTGACCCGCTCCGGGGCCCGGTCCATGGCCAGCACCTTCTTGGCGATATCCGATACCAGCACCAGGCCGTATTCATCCTGCGCGTCGCGCTTTTCGATGATCAGCACATGGGCGTTCCGCGCCCTCAGGGCCGCCAGGGCGTCGGCCACGGTGATCAGGCCATCCACCAGGCAGTAACCCTGGTGCATGACATCCTGTACAGATTTCATGGTGGTTGTGTTCATGGGCAAGTTTCCATCGAGGGTTCAAAGTTCTTCGGGCAGTTGTTCCGTGAGACGGGTGATCTGGTGCTGCACCCCCAGGGCGTCCTCCACATCCAGTTGAAAGGCGATGCCCGTCCCCGGGGTGTCATCGAATTCCCCGACCCTGGCCAGGGTTTCCATGATACTTCGCGCCTTGTGCTCCTCCACCAACAACAGCAGCACATCCCGTTGCGCGGTGATTTCCAGGCCAAAGATCCCCCGCGCCTTGCGAATACCCTCGCCCCGCGCATTGTTGATGATGGTGGCGCCAGTGGCGCCGGCTGCCCGCGCGGCATCCAGCAGGGCATCCGTCTTGTCCTCGTCGACAAAGGCGATGATCAGCTTGAACCTCATGGTGACTCCCTCCGGGTCGTGTCTGTGGGGCGGGGTGGACGGTTTTCCAGCCAGGCGGCAAGCTGCGCGTAAGCCATCACCGTGATGATGGGGAACAGGCAGGCCAGGGCGATCATGCCGAAACCGTCCATCACCGGGTTGCGTCCCGGGATGGCGTTGGCCAGGCCAATGCCCAGGGCGGCAATGATGGGCACCGTGATGGTGGATGTGGTTACCCCCCCTGAATCATAGGCCAGGGGGATGATCTTGCGGGGCGCCAACAGGGTTTGCAGGATCACCAGGGCATAGGCGCCAAGGATCAGCCAGTGCAGGGGCCACCCCATGACAATGCGCA
>JBJHDJ010000310.1:0-3793 GCA_050486485.1 Porticoccaceae bacterium | reverse complement strand
GCGAGGCTGGGATGTCCTCCGGGGAGTCCGGGTGTCCGGCCCCGGGAACGGTTGTCTCCCTGTCCGGCGGGGTTGTTGCCGGTGCGGGTGGCGTGGGCCCGGCATGGGCTTCGGGTTCGGGTGCTGTCGGCAGCGGCCTGTCCATGGCGGGTTCGTCCCTGGCTTGTGAGCTATCCCGGCTGCCCGCGACGGGGGTGCGGGGTGGCGCCGGTTCCCGTGCCGGTTGGCCCGGCAGTTTGTCGGGCGGTTCGCCGGCGAGCCGTTCCAACTGGCTCAGGTCGAAGTTATCGTCTATGTAAAGGTCGTCGTTGTCAAAGCCCGGTGACAATGCCTGAGGTGGGTCGCCCTCCTTGCCGGGCGTCTCGGTGAGCTGGTCCAGCATGCTCAGGTCGAAGTTGTCGTCGATATAGATGTCGTCGTCCGCCGCGGCGGGCCGAGGGGACGGCGCGGGTCGCAGGTTGTCGACGGCGTTGAATACCTGGCCGCACGCGCCGCAGCGCACCTGGCCGCCGGCGGCGGCAAGCTGGCTGTCGCTCACCCGGAAGGCTTGCCGGCAGGCGGGGCAGCAGGTAATTCGTGGCTCAGCCATCGCCGTGCATTCCCGAGGCCAGGGCGGTCAGGGCGTGGCGCCCGGCGGCGCCTTGCGGGCGGTGAGGCGCACCCACTCCTCGCGGTTGGCCACCGGGTCGAAGGCGAATCCAGGGTAGGCGGCCATCACTTCGCCGGCCTGTTCCCCGGTGAGCCCCGACAGGCACAGTTGGCCGCCGTCGCGGGTCAGTGCCGCAAGCTTCGGGGCCAGGTTGATGAGGGGACCGGCGAGAATGTTGGCCAGCAGAAAATCCACCGGGGTGTGCGGGGCATCTTCCGGTGTATGGGTGGACAGGCGGCTGGCGTCGAGGCCGTTGCGCGCCAGGTTGTCGCGGGTGGCGATCAGCGCCTGGGGGTCGTTGTCCACGGCGACGACCCGCTCGGCCCCCAGCAGCAGGGCGGCGATGCCGAGGATGCCGGAGCCGCAGCCGTAGTCGATCACCGTGCGCCCGGTCAGATTCTGGGCGTCCAGCCATTGCAGGCACAGGAAGGTGGTGGGGTGGGTGCCGGAGCCAAAGGCGAGGCCGGGGTCGAGGCGCAGGTTGATGGCCCGTGGATCCGACGGCTCCCGCCAGCTCGGGCAGATCCACAGCCGTGGGCCGCACTGGATGGCCTCGAAGTGATCCATCCAGGCCCGTTCCCAGGGCTGGTCTTCGACGGTTTCCCAGCGCAGGTCGGCGGCGCCGTAGCCCGGTTGCAGGGCAAGGAACTGCTCGCCGAGTCGGGCGCTGTCGGCGGGCAGATCGAACAGGGCGGTGACCTTGACGGTGTCCCACAGGGGGGTTTCCCCGACACCGGGTTCGAGGATGGGGTTGTCGGCGCTGTCCGCCAGGGTGACGGAGAGGGCGCCGCAGTCCAGCAGGGCTTCCTCCACGCTTTCCGTGGCGGCGCGCCCGGCCAGCAGGTGAAGCTGGAGCCAGGCCATGTCAGAGTCCCAGCTTTTTTTCCAGGTAGTGAATGTTGACGCCGCCCTGCATGAAACCGCCGTCGGTGACCAGGTCGCGGTGCAGGTCGGTGTTGGTCTTGATGCCTTCCACGATCAGCTCGTCGAGGGCGTTGCGCATGCGCGCCAGGGCTTCAGGGCGGCTGGCGCCATGGCTGATGACCTTGGCGATCAGCGAGTCGTAGTAGGGGGGCACGCTGTAGCCGGCATAGAGGTGGGAGTCGACACGGATGCCGTTGCCGCCGGGTGGGTGGTAGCCGCTGACCTTGCCGGGGCTGGGCATGAAGGTTTTCGGATCCTCGGCGTTGATGCGGCATTCGAAGGCGTGGCCGCTGAAGCTGATGTCTTGCTGGCGGTAGCGTAGTTTCTGGCCGCTGGCGATCAGCAGTTGCTCCTTGACGATGTCCACTCCGGTGATCATCTCGGTGACCGGGTGTTCCACCTGTACCCGGGTGTTCATCTCGATAAAGTAGAAGTGGCCGTCCTCGTAGAGAAATTCAAAGGTGCCGGCGCCCCGGTAGCCAATGTCGATGCAGGCCTTGACGCAGGCGGCGTACACGGCCTGGCGGGCATCGTCGGGGATGCCGGGGGCGGGCGCTTCCTCCAGCACCTTCTGGTGGCGGCGCTGCAGGGAGCAGTCGCGGTCCCCCAGGTGAATGGCGTTGCCCTGGCCGTCCGCCAGCACCTGTATCTCGACATGGCGGGGGTTTTCGAGAAACTTTTCCATGTACACGGTGGCATCGCCGAAGGCGGCCTTGGCTTCGCTCTGGGTGATGCTCACCGCCTTGTGCAGGTGCGCCTCGCTGTGCACCACCCGCATGCCGCGGCCACCGCCCCCGGCGGCGGCCTTGATGATCACCGGGTAGCCGATCTCCCTGGCCAGCCGGTGGGTGCGTTCGCCATCCTCGTCGAGGGGGCCGTTGGAGCCGGGCACCGTGGGTACCCCGGCGGCGCGCATGGACTCGATGGCTGACACCTTGTCCCCCATCAGGCGTATGACATCGGCGGTGGGGCCGATAAAGACAAAGCCGCTCTGCTCCACCTGCTCGGCGAAACTGGCGTTCTCCGCCAGGAAGCCGTAGCCGGGATGCACGGCGATGGCGTCGGTGACCTCCATGGCGCTGATGATGGCGGGGATGTTCAGGTAGCTCTGCGCGGAGGGGTTGGGGCCGATGCACAGGGATTCGTCCGCCAGCCGCACATGCATCAGGTCGGCGTCCGCCTTGGAGTGCACCGCCACGGTGCGGATGCCCAACTCCTTGCAGGCGCGCAGGATGCGGAGGGCGATTTCGCCGCGGTTGGCGATCAGGACTTTGTCGAGCATGGGGAGCCTGCCGGGGTCAGATAAGGGTGATCATGGGCTGGTCGTACTCGACGGGTTCGCCGTCCTCCACCAGGATGGCGCCGACCGTGCCAGCCTTGTCCGCCTCGATCTGGTTCATCATCTTCATGGCCTCGACGATGCACAGCACATCCCCGGGTTTGACCGCCTGGCCCACTTCCACAAAGGGGGCGCCGCCCGGCGAAGCGGCGCGGTAGAAGGTGCCCACCATGGGTGACTTCACCGTATGGCCGCTGGCGGCGGTGCTGTCACCGGCGGAGGTTGGCGTCGCTGGCGCCGGCGCGGCCTGGGGTGCGGCGGGCGCGGCCATCGGCTGCTGCATGGCCATCGGCGCCATCATCATCGGCGCCTGCTGGGAAAAGCCGACGCGGGAGATGCGCACCGACTCTTCGCCCTCCTTGATTTCCAGTTCACCGATATTGGACTCCTCGAGGAGCTCGATCAGTTTCTTGATTTTGCGAATATCCATGGTCAGTTCCTGGCGATCTTTGCGGATGTTGGCGTTGGGGATTGGGGTCAGGTGTTGCCCAGCCGGGCCAGGGCGGCGCGCAGGGCCAGCTCGTAGCCGATGGGGCCGAGGCCGCAGATCACCCCCTGGGCGATGTCGGAAAAGTAGGACTTGTGGCGAAACGGCTCGCGGGCGTGCACATTGGACAGGTGCACCTCGATAAAGGGGATGCCGGTGGCCAGCAGGGCATCCCGCAGCGCCACGCTGGTGTGGGTGAAGGCGCCGGGGTTGAAGAGGATGAAGTTGACCCCCTCGTGGCGCGCGTCGTGGATGCGGTCGATCAACTCGTACTCGGCGTTGCTCTGCAGGGAAAGGCAGTGGTGCCCCGCCGCCAGGCACTGCTCGGCGAGGCGCTGGTTGATGACCTCGAGGGTATCGCTGCCGTAGATGCCCGGCTCGCGGGTGCCCAGCA
>JBJHDJ010000309.1:0-3800 GCA_050486485.1 Porticoccaceae bacterium | reverse complement strand
GCCGCGCCATGTCGTCCCGGTTCATCAGCAGGGTGCGGCGGTGGCTGGCTCCCCGATAGCTGTCCTTTTCCTCGTAGATGATGCTGTTGAACTGGCCCTCGCTGCGGATCGACGCCAGCCGGAAGGGAAACTCGCTGCGTTGCCAGGGTGAATCCGCCAGGGCGTGGCGGTGGAATCGCCCCTTGCCGCTGGGGGTGCGGAATTCCGCGCTGTGGAGTATACGCCCGCGAATATGAAATTCCCGCTTTGCCACATCGATATCCGCCAGCTCCTCGAGGCCGGGCACCGTGGCGGCAATGGCCTCGCGGATGCGGCTGTGGGCCTTGAAGACGCTGAAATCCACCGGGCAGTCCGGCAGCAGGCGGCTGGCGATATCGCACAGGATGGCGGTTTCCGGGCGCACGCTGTCGAGGCGGGTGATGCCGCCATCGGACAGACGGACAAAATTGAACATGGATTCCTGGGTGGTGGGCTGCCACTCCTCGTCTCGGGCGGTGACCGGCAACACCAGGGATTCACAGCCATCGTGCCCCACCACATGGCCGCGGTTGAGGGTGGTGGTGAGGAACAGCTTGAAGGGCACCTTGGCCAGGGCTTGGGCGGCCCAGGCGGAGTGTGGCGTGGCCTCGTAGAGATTGCCCCCCATGATCAGGGCGGCGTCCATCTCGCCGCGATCCGCCGCCTCCAGGCAGGCGAGGGTATCCAGGCCCCTGTCCGCGGGAAAGCGCAGGCCGAAGGCGGCCTCCATGCGTGCCAGTACCTCCGCCGGCAGCACCGGCTTGACGCCGATGGTGCCGATGCCCTGCACATTGCTGTGACCCCGCAGGGGCAGCAGGCCGGCGTGGCGGCGGCCCACCATGCCCCGCAGCAGGGACAGGTTGGCGATGGCCTCCACATTCTCCACGCCGTTGCGGTGGTGGGTGATGCCCATGCCCCAGGCGAACACCGCGTTTTTCGCCCGGCGGTAGAGCCCGGCGATGCGCTCGATCTCGGCGCGGGGCACGCCACAGCGCTGGACGATATCATCCCAATCCGTGGCCAGCAGATCCTTCAGGTAATCCTCGAACCCCTCGGTATGGGTATCGATAAAGGCGGTGTCGGCGGCGTCGTTTTCCACAACCGCCTTGGCCAGGCCCTTGAGCAGGGCCAGGTCGCTGCCGATATGGGGTTGCAGGTAGTCCGTGGCGATGGCGCTGCCCCCGGCGATCAGGGATTTGGCGCTCTTGGGCAGGGCGAAACGCACCAGGCCAGGCTCCTTTGCCGGGTTGATGACGATCACCCGGCCACCGCGTTCGGCGCAGTCCTTGAGCTTGTAGATAAAGCGCGGGTGGTTGGAGGCGGGGTTGGCGCCGATCACGAAAATCAGGTCGCAGCCGCCTAGATCCGCCAGTTCCACCGTGGCGGTGCCGCTGCCGATGCTGTTGTCGAGGCCGACGCCGGTGGCCTGGTGGCAGTAGTAGGAGCAGTTGTTGACATTGTTGGTACCGTACAGCCGCGCCAGCAGTTGCAGCACGAAACCGGCCTCGTTGGAGGAGCGCCCCGAGGAGTAGAAAAAGCTGCGCCGTGGCTGCACCGCGGTGAAGCGCTTGGCGGCGAGGGCGATGGCGTCATCCCAGGCAATGGGCCGATAGCGGTCGCTGTCCGCCGCCTTGTGCAGGGGTGTGGCGAGGCGGCCCAGGTGTTCCAGTTCGCGGCCCGACAGCTCGGCGAAATCCATCAGGCCGTGGTTGAACACTTCCTCGGGAATGGGGGGCTGGATATCGGTGGATTGGGCCTGGATGCTCTTGTTGCACACCGAGGGAAACTCCCCCAGTTCGTCGGTCATGCCGCCCCGTTGCCCGCCCATGCCCAGGCCGCAGGCCTTGCAGGCGTTCTTGCTGTTGAGGGCCCTGGCGGAATTGCGCAGCCCCATGCGCCGCACCGTGGACAGGGTGTAGAGGATTTTTTTGGCGCCGCCGCCTATGGGTTCACTGGGCATGGCAAGAAAGTGTAGTCTGTAAGGCCCTCTAGGTTAGCGGAAGGGGAGGGTCTTTGGCAGTGTGGATCTGTCCCACCGTGCGCAGGATCGGCGAGCGACAGTCGCAACAGCACACCCCGCGACAGCCAGTCAGCGCGAATACGCTGTAAATTCATCGATAAAAAAGGAGAGTTGCCATGACTGATCGAGAGCAGATCATCGAAAAGATCAATCTCTATGGCCTGGCGGTGGACACCCAGCGCTGGGAGCTATTCGACCGTATCTTCACCGCCGACTGCGTGGCGGATTTCGGCACCAGCGCTCACTGGACCGAGCTGGCCCGCTTCAAGGCGGATTTCGCCGCCTTCCACGCCCCGTTCGACGCCACCCAGCATATGATGACGAACCACCAGGTGGCCGTCGACGGCGACAGCGCCCACTCCATGACCTACGGCAGTTGGCGCCTGGTGCGCCGCGCCACGGCCAATGCCGCCAGTGATGGCCCATTGTGGGACGGCAGCGGCTGGTACGACGACAGATGGCAGCGGGTAAATGGCGACTGGCGCATCGCCCACCGGGTGTGCCGGGTGATCTGGTATACCGGCAACCCGGTGGTGAAGGAGACCATCCCCGGCGTCACCTTCGAGGATGAGCGCACCTCGCTGCGGACGGAAGGGGAGGCTGGGCGTTTGGCATTTCTTCAGCGAATTTCCGACTGATTGGATGCTGCTTGGCGCTAGGGAATGGAAAAATCCGTCCCCCCGTCGGCGGCGATATTGGCCCCCACCAGGTAGCTGGTGGCCGGTGATCCCAGCAGCAGGATCAGCGGCACGATCTCGTCCGCCAGGGCAATGCGGCCCAGCACCCCGGCGCAGCGCCCGCCCTGCTGCTGGGTCATCCACTGGTAGATTTCCGTGAGATCCTCGGGATTGAATTGTTGCGAGGCCCCGGTGGCGTCCATGTAGTGGCGCAATGCCTCGGTGTGGTAGACCCCGGGAGTCACGGTATTCACCAGGATATTTTCCGGGGCCAGGGCCCAGGCCATGTTCTTCGACAGGGCATTGAGTCCCGCCTTCGCCGCCATGTAGGGGGCCTCGAAGGGCATGCCCACCCGCGAGGAAATGGAGGAAATGTTCACCACCCGGCCCCAGCCCGCGCGGCGCATCAGGGGCAGGGCGGCGCGGGTACAGCGCACCACGCTCATGATGCCCACATCAAAATAGTACTGCCAGTCGTCGTCGGGCACCTCCGCGAAATTGCGCCCGTTGCTGGGTTCGGTGGGGCCCACCATGTTGATCAGGGTGTTGAGCATACCCCAGCGGGCATCGATCTGCCGGAAGGCCGCCTCGATGCTCTCCAGGCTGCCGGCATCCGCCTGGATGCCCAGCACATCCGCCGCCCCCGCCGCGCGCAGTTCCTCCAGGGTTTTGTCGAGGGACTCCCTGCCCCTGGCGGTGATGGCCACCCGGGCGCCCTCCCGGGCATAGGCGATGGCGGTGACCCGCCCCAATCCCTTGGTGCCGCCACTGATGCACACGGCCGCGCCGGCCAGTCGAAGATCCATGGTCAAACTCCTTGATCTGTGGCGGATGGCGTAAAGGCGATGGGCAGGGTCTTGATGCCCCACACCCCCACGAAGGGTCTCCAGGTCACCTCTCCCACCAGGCGGGGGTCGGTGATGCGTTGGGCCATCAGGTGAATCCCCTCCTCGATCTGGGCGCGGGCGAGAAACTGGCCCAGACAGATATGGGCGCCGCGGCCAAACGCCAGTTGGCGGCGCGACCGGGTCTTGTCCGGGTCGAACACATCCGGGTCGTCGAAGGCCCCTGGGTCGCGGCCCGAC
>JBJHDJ010000308.1:0-3817 GCA_050486485.1 Porticoccaceae bacterium | reverse complement strand
AGGTGGGCGCCAGGATCCGTGGCCGGAGGGTACCCGGCTCAACGATGTGGCCAGCGACTTCCGCATTCACAACCAGGTGCTGCACCTGGACAACTACAGCACCGGCATCGGCAACCTCGGCCTGCGGGGCAACGGCGTCATCGATCTCGAACAACAGTCTTTTGATATCAGGGCCATTACCCGGCTCACCGGCGATCGCACCAGCGACGACGGCTGCGAAGTGCGAAGTTCACGGGTGCGGGACCGGGATATTCCCTTTGTGTGCCGCGACACCTTCGCCAGCGCCGGAGCGACAAGTTGCCGGCCCGACCAGGATTTTGTGCGCGGCCTGCTGCAGAATGAAGTCCTCGACCGGGTGCTCGGCGGCGACGAGGAGGAAGGCCGTTCCATCGAGGACCGCCTGCGGGGGCTGTTCCGGCGCTGATCATGACACCGGGAAGTCGAGCGGCGCCGCGCCAGGCGCGGAAAAGCTTTGCCGCCCGCGTGCTGGCCTGGTACGACCGCCATGGCCGCGTGGATCTCCCCTGGCAGCGGGACATCGACCCGTACCGGGTGTGGCTGTCGGAGATCATGCTGCAGCAGACACAGGTCAGCACCGTGATCCCCTACTTCCAGCGCTTTACCGCCGAACTGCCCAGCGTTGAGGCTCTCGCCGCCGCGCCCCTCGACCGGGTACTGCACCTGTGGACCGGCCTCGGCTACTACGCCCGCGCCCGCAACCTGCACAAGACCGCCCTGCTGGTGGCCAGTGAACTGGGGGGGCGCTTTCCCGATACCGTGACGGAACTGGAACGGCTGCCCGGCATTGGCCGCTCCACCGCCGGCGCCATCGTCAGCATTGCGTACCGCAAGCGGGCGCCCATTCTGGACGGCAATGTCAAACGGGTACTGGCCCGACACCAGGCCATTCCCGGCTGGCCCGGGGAGAGCGCCGTGCTCAATCGCCTGTGGCAGGTCAGCGAGGCGGTGACGCCCCATCGCAGGGTAGCAGACTACACCCAGGCCATCATGGATCTGGGAGCCACCCTGTGCACCCGCGCCCGTCCCGATTGTCAAACCTGCCCAGTGGCGGATGACTGCCGCGCCCGACAAACCGGCGATATCACCAGTTATCCCGGCAGGAAGCCCCGCAAAAGCCTGCCCACAAAACAAACCCTGATGCTGGTGTTCCGCGACGGCCACGGCCGGGTGCTGCTGGAACGGCGCCCACCCACCGGCATCTGGGGCGGGCTGTGGAGCTTCCCGGAAATTGATCACGAGGACGGCGTGGAGAACATCGCGGCACGGATCGGCATTCAGGTGGGAGAGGTGCGCCCAGGAGCCCAGCGGCGCCACACCTTCAGCCACTACCACCTGGATTACACGCCGCTGGTCATCAGCGCCGTGCCCCGTGGCAGAGTCGCCGAAGACAATTTTCGCTGGCTCAACCCGAGCGCCCCGCAAACATTGGGGCTGCCCGCCCCGGTTGCCGCATTGCTGGCGGAACTGGCCACTGAAACCGACAGGTAGGATGGGTTGAGCGCAGCGATACCCATCGCCGCCCCAGTAATGGCTATCACTGCGCTCATCCATCCTTTCAGATCGTTCGAGTTCCGTCTGCGCGTGATCACTGATGCCCGGCGACGCCAGCGCCCGCCCGGTTGTAGACTTGGCCCAACCATGGGAAGCTTGCACCTCCAAAGACGGCGCCGATATCACCATGACTGTACAGGGTATCAACCACATCAACCTCAATGCCCCCCGGCCACTGCTGGACCGCTTGCGGGACTTCTATGTGGATGTCGTCGGCCTCGCCGACGGCTGGCGGCCGGCGACGGACATTCCTGGCTACTGGCTGTACGCCGGCGACACCCCCATCATGCACCTGATGGACATGGGAGAGCGCCGCGGCCCGGACCCCGAGGGTCACGGCCACCTTGACCATATCGCCTTCAGCTGCACCGATATCGACGCCACCGAGCAGCGCTTGCAGCGCGCCGGTGTCGAATTCCAGCGCCGGGACGCCCCGGACATGGGCTTCAGCCAACTGATGTTGAAGGACCCCGCCGGCCTGATGGTGGAGCTCAATTTCAGCCAATGACCCTTGGCATCGGCACCCCATCATCGACCACAGGAGGAAACATGCCCCGCACCGTATACTGTCGCAAGCTCAAGCAGGAACTGCCCGGCCTCGACCAGCCCCCCTTTCCCGGCCCCAAGGGACAGGACATCTACGACAACATCTCCCGCCAGGCCTGGCAGGAGTGGCTCGATCACCAGACCATGCTGATCAACGAAAAACGCCTCAACATGATGGACCTCACCGCCCGCACCTACCTCAACGAGCAGCGCGAGCGCTTTCTGTCCGGGGAAAGCTACGACAGGGCCGAGGGTTTCGTGCCCCCCAGCGAATAACCCCCGCGGGCTGGCAACCTGCCCTTGACGCCGCACAGGCGAAACGGTTTAATACGCGCCTCTCGCCGCAAGGCCATCCCAACAGGGATGCACCCCAAAGCCCAGATAGCTCAGTCGGTAGAGCAGAGGATTGAAAATCCTCGTGTCGGTGGTTCGATTCCGCCTCTGGGCACCATACAAATCAAAGACTTACGGATGTTTCTGCAAATCTAACCGCTTCAGACTTTTCCCGTGTAGCCACCATGTAGCCAGCTTCCCACCATTTCCCTGGGCATAGAGGCTATGGAATCGCTTTTTCCCTTCCGGCACTGGCCTGGAGAACACACGGCTTAGGCTCAGAGCCGCAGCTTGTTGGATGTGTATTAGCAAGGACATCTATCGGCCCCGGAGCTGTGCTACAAAAGCCCCTGAGCACCCTCCTCTACTGATGGTTCTGGACATAACCATGGGCTGAAATCGCCGCCAGTATTGGGGCGTCAGCGGGGTGCGGAACAACCGCCTCCAAGAGAGATTGAGGCACCAACATCACCGCCTGCGCCTCCCACCCCATATCCGCCGGGTTGCCACCAATCCTCCGCGCCAGGTAGTAGCGGCTGCAGGTTGTGCTGCGCCGCACATCGACCAAGAACCCGGTCAGCTCCACTTGTAACCCGGTTTCCTCATAGGCTTCCTTGATGGCCGCCGCCCTGGTGCTCAAGCCATCGAGGCGTCCCTTGGGAAAGGTCGCAGTGTATCCCCCGTAGGCATTGGAGGGCGCAAAGGCCCACACCCGGCCATCGGGTTCCAAGGTCACCACCCCGGCCGCTGGTTTGAGGCCGGCAACTGGCTTGAAGTCGGGCTCGTCAAAGTTCAGGTTTTTGACAAGTTCCTCCCACCCTCCGTTTGTAGTCGGAGCATCCGTCCATGAGCTGATGGGTACCCCATTGATGTGCTCAGGCATGGTGCCCTGGGGCACCACCTGGGCAAACGCATTGGGGTCGGCCCAGGCGTCGAGTGCCGTCGGGGTGCTGGGCTTAAGGAGCTTCACCGGCTTGCCGTGCTCACCGAGTTTAGGATGGAAAACCATCACTACCCCTCCTGGAGTTTGTACAGCGAGTCCCACACCTCGTGGTAGAGATGAGCTCGCTCCCATCCCTGCACCCTGGACACCTCGTTCTTGAAGTTGTCGTATTCAAGGTTTTCCACCAGCTTGGCCATGGCGTCCGCCACCTCGGATCTGGGGGCGACAGCCCGAAACCGGTAGTCATTGACCCTGCTCTCCTGAATGGGGCCAAGCCCGGGGATGTATTGCTCTCTGAGCGCCTCCAGGTCGGACTTGACCCGGGCTCGGATCGTCAGCGTATCCGCCCGTTTATCCGATGGTTTTTGCACGATGCTGAAAAAGCCAACACTGGTGATTAGCCACATAAGATCCCCCGTAATT
>JBJHDJ010000307.1:0-3826 GCA_050486485.1 Porticoccaceae bacterium | reverse complement strand
TTCTCGCCCTCAGTACCTCGGCGGGGGGCATCATCTCCCAGCCACTGACGGCTTTTCTCATCGAGAACTTCGGCTGGCGCTCCGCCCTGTTCCAGATCGGGGTGTTTACCATGCTGCTGTTTGTGCTGGTTGCCCTGACCCTGGTTCGCAATGCGCCGAGGGGCAGCGAGCGGGGCTACAACCGGGAATTTGGCGTGCGAGTGGCTGGCGAGGCGTCAGCCTCGCCTGCGCCCGCGAAGCCCGTCCGCCAGGAGCGCCTGTGGGCCTACCGGGATATGTTCCGCAGCCGCAACTTCTGGCTGATGGCCATCGGCGTCGGGCTGTTGCAGGCCAGTGACCAGGCGGTGCTGGTCTCCCAGGTTCCCCATTTCATGGATCTCGGCTTCGACATTACAACCGCCGCGTTGCTGGTGTCCGTGAAAACCTTTTCCGCCATCGGCGGCAAGATCATCGTCGGCTACCTGGCGGACAAGGTGGACCTGCGCTGGCTGTTCTTCTATGTGGCGGGATCCAATGTCCTGTTGCTGGCGGTGTACATGAGCCAACCGTCCTTCACGGTACTACTGGTGGCGGTGGCGCTGTTGGGGGTGGCGGTGGGCGGTGTGTTTCCGGTGTGGACGACACTGATGGCGTGGGTGTTCGGCGCCCGAAGCTTCGGCAGTGTGATGGGGGTGATGATGATCATCACCAACCCCCTGGCCATGGTGTTCCTGCGCTTCGTGGGCGAGGTGCACGACCGCACCGGCAGCTATGTGCCGGCCTTCGGGGTGTTCATTGTGATCGTGGTGATTTCCGTGCTCATGGTGTTGATGCTCAAGCCGGAAAGCCATGAATCGACGGAGGAGGGTCCGGACATCGGGTCCGTCGAAGCCGTCCGTTGAGCAGTGGTGGCACCGTCCGGGGCCGGCAAGCCGCCCGACTTACCCCGCGGCAATTACATTGGGATCATTCTTGAAGCGCGACGACTGTTCCCGGTTGCGCACCGCGTCGGCGACCCGGAACATGGGCATTTTCAGCATTTCCTTTACTTCCTCGCTGGCCCCCACCTGCTCCAGGGCCTTGTTCATGCACAGCAGCCATTGGTCCCGCTCGTCGGGGCCGATGGCGTAGGGGGCATGGGGCTCGGTCATGCACACGGTTCCGTGCTTTTCCAGGTAGAGGGGAGGGCCGCCCATCCAGCCGATCAGATAGTCCGATAGCTTTTCCTTCATGGGGTCGAGGTCGTCGGCGTGCATGCGGCGGATGTCGGCGGCTTCCGGCAGGGTGTCCATGATGTCGTAGAAGGCGCTTACCAGGTCGCGAATACCTTGCTCGCCAAGCAGTTGGTAGGGGGTTTTCTCTGTTGTCATCGTGTCTCGTCTACATCTCTGGAGGTGTCGATCCGGCCGCCAGTATACCCCAGGGACCGGGCCTGTCATTGCCCGGGATCAAGCCCTGGAACAACGGCGTGACAGGCGATTCCCGGACCAGTCGCGGTGAATTACCATGGGCGGATCACTGTCCCGTGGAAGGCATCCGGGACCAGGACCGGGAGGCTTCGCTATTTTTTCGGGCGCCATTGGGTGAAATTCCATGTCAATTTTGTGACAATGCCGTGGCTCCTGGCTGGCGGCAATGAGAGGACAAGATCTTGACCATGCAAGCAACCATCGAGCGCAAACTTCAGGAAGAGCTTCAGCCCCGGCACCTGGAAGTGATCAACGAGAGCCACGGCCACAATGTGCCGCCAGGGTCGGAGACCCACTTCAAGGTGGTGGTGGTGAGTGACGCCTTCGCCGGCAAGCGCCTGGTGCAGCGGCACCAGTTGGTGTACGGGATTCTTGCCGAGCAGATGGCGGGTGGTGTCCACGCGTTGGCGCTCCACACCCGCACCCCCGAAGAGTGGCAGGGGGAGGCCCCGACATCGCCTCCCTGCCTGGGGGGTGGCAAGGGCTAGAGCCGTCCCGACCATCCCAATTCAGGGCTAGTGGAGAGTTGTAAATGATTATTAAAAAGCTGTTTTTGTTGTTTTTTCTAGTTTACGCCGCGGTCGCGATCGCGTCTCCGGTATCGGCGCCGGAGGACGCCAGTCTGTACTTCATCACCCCCGAGGATGGCGCCGTGGTGAGCAGTCCGGTGACCGTCAGGTTCGGGCTGTCCGGCATGGGCGTTGCGCCGGTGGGTGTGCAGCACCCCGATACCGGACATCACCACCTGTTGGTGAATGTGGACCCGTTGCCGGCCATGGACAAGCCAATACCCGCCGATGAACAACACATTCACTTTGGTGGCGGGCAGACCGAGGTGGAGCTGGAGTTGCCCCCCGGCACCCATACCCTGCAACTGCTGCTGGGGGATCACTTTCATATTCCCCATGATCCACCCGTGGTGTCGGAACGGATTACCGTCGTCGTGGAGTAGAACCCCGTCCCCCGGTTTGCCGATGTGATCTTCCCGCCGCTTGCGCTGCATCATGTTTTATTGTCGAAAGGACAATAATGACCCTGAATTTTTTGCCAGTATTAATCTGAATCAATCGCGTCCTTCTCCCTTGGTGGTGTAGTGGTAGCAAACCAACCACCAAGAGGGAACACCATGAAACACACTTCACTGATACTGGCCCTGTCCGCCGCAGCGCTGGCTGCCCAGCCCGCCCTGGCCTACCAGGCCGGGGATATTCTGCTGCGGGCGGGGGTGGCCACCGTGTCCCCGGATGACTCCAGTGACGGTATCGCCATACCGGCATTGGGTATCGACAAGATGCCCGGCACCCGTGCCGAGGTGAACAGCAATACCCAACTCGGCCTCACCGCTACCTATATGATGACCGCCGCCTGGGGGGTGGAGCTGCTGGCGGCGACGCCCTTCAGCCACGACATTACCGCCAACCTGGGGGGAGGTACCCGGGTCAGGGCCGGGGATGCCAAGCACCTGCCGCCAACCCTGTCCGTGGTGTGGTATCCCTTGGCCGCCAGTGGCGGCGCCATCAAGCCCTATGTGGGTTTGGGCATCAACTACACAGCCTTCTTCAGCGAGGATGCGCATCGGGATCTGGAAGCCCTGGCCGGGGATCTCGCGGGCCTTCAGGGCCCATTGCCGATGAAGCTGAAACTCAAGGATTCACAGGGGCTCGCCGCGCAGTTGGGGGTGGATATCGCCCTCGATGAACGCTGGCACCTGAATGCCTCGGTGCGTTATATCGACATTGACACCAAGGCCAGATTCAGCGCCAGCGGCGTGGGGCGGGTGATTACCGTCAACAATGTGAAGATCGACCCCTGGGTATACCAACTCAATCTGGGATACAGGTTTTAGGATGGGAACCGGGAGCCGGGAGAACGCTTGTCCCGGATCCCTGCCAGCCTCTCCCGAGGGCTCAGGTATTGGCCATGGCCTTGAGACGGTCCGGGTCTGAAATCTCGATTTCCTTCTTGTCCACCGCCAGCAGGCCCATTTTCTGGAAGCGGCTGAAAACCCGGCTCACGGTTTCCACCGTCAGGCCCAGGTAGTTGCCGATATCGGCCCGCGACATGGGCAGGCGGAAGCGGGTGCTGGATAGCTTGCGGCGGGCATTGCGGGCCGCGATGCTGGTGAGCAGGGTGGCCACGCGCTCCTCGGCGCTGTTCTTGCTGAGCATGGTGATGAGTTGCTGGTCGTTGGTGATTTCCCGGCTCATCAGGCTGAAGAAGTGGCGCTGCAGGGAATGGATCTGGCTGCTCAACTCCTCCATGCGCGAAAAGGGAATCTCGCAGACCGCCGAGGTTTCCAGGGCGATGGCGGCGTTGATGTGGTTGGGATGCCCGATGCCGTCCATGCCGAATACCTCGCCGGGCAGATAGAACCCGGT
>JBJHDJ010000306.1:0-3834 GCA_050486485.1 Porticoccaceae bacterium | reverse complement strand
GTCTTGAAGTGGGGTTCCTGGACGATAGGACCCTTGGCCCGCATCAGGTCAAAGTAGCTTTTGGGGTCATTGATGACATCCCTATCCTTGAAAAAATTTGGCTCTTGGTTTGTCATGGATTTTCCTGTTGGCGATCTTGATCGTCACTGTGTTAGCAGAGGGCAAGCTACCATGGCGCCATATTCCCGTCAATTGTTGAAAGGAATATCGAAAAATATTGCGAACGCCCCGGGGTGCCCCGATCGGCGCGGCGAAGCCCCGAGACAAGTCGGAGTGATTGGCGAGGGGTGAGCGAGCAAAGGAGGATGTGGTTCGACCGCGCGGGGGTATCCACATGCGGCTTGTCGAGTTGGTGAGATAGGGCGGCTAGCAGGCTGTTGAAAAACTACCTGCGTTGCCATCGCGGCGTTAAAAATCCGCTCAAAATGCTCATTTACGCGGTGTAAACTGCGCTTTTTCGCCGATTTTTGCCTTGCGCTGGCTGCCTCGCCAACGATTTTCAACAGCCTGCTAGGGCTCGATACTGTCGCAGTACTGCTTGATCAGGGTCTTCACCGCTTGGTGACCTTTTTTGACGCCCACCGCCGACTCCCGGTTAAGGGCCAGCGCCACGCTGGTACCCAAAAGGGCAATGGCCGCGGGGTGCAGGGCATTTTTCTTTTGTTCACTGGGCAGGGCTTTCTTGATGGCGGCAATCTGGTGGTCCCGTGACTTTTCGATGAATTGCACCACTTCCTGCCGCAGCCCTTCGTTGCGGTTGGCGAGAGCCATGAACTCAGACACCAGCCGTGCATCCGTGGAATTGATGCAGATTTCCCAGATGTCGTGCAGAGGGTGGTCCGAGGCTACGGCATGCTTCAGGCGGGCCAGATCTCTCGCCGCCAGGCGCCGGAAGCATTCAATGATCAGGTCATCCATGGTGCGGAAGTAGTAGTACACCAGCCGCTGTTTGACGCCCGCGTATTCAGAGACCCGCCGGGATGTCAGGGCGGCATAGCCTTCATCCCGCAAAATCGCTTCGGCGGCATCGAGCATGTTGCCGGCCATTTCCGAATCGATGGGACCCATTCTTCGTGTTGTGGACATCTGTGCCCTATCCTCGCTTTGCTTGCCTGGAGCCGCGGTCAAAAATTGTGGCGTTTGCCGCAATGGCGGCTACTTTACACCCGGGGAGGTGTTTGGGGCCAGTGGAGCACTTGACGTACCGCGATTGGCGGGATGTTTAATTTGAAAATGCTGAAATTCGATGCAGGCAGTCAATGATGGGTAGGATGGGTTGAGCGTAGCGATACCCATCGCATCGCAGGGCATGACATGGCGGGGGACTGGTGGGTTACGCCTTCGGCTAACCCACCCTACGGGGCACATCCATGCCAGGGCAAGGCACCCTGTAGGATGGGTTGAGCCTAGCGATACCCATCGTTCGGAGCGGCCCGCCAATGTCATTGCGGGCTAGATCCCGTAGCGCAGCTTGATGGCGTGGAACCGCTCCCGCAGCATCGCCGCCCGCTCCCCGGCGCTCACCCTGGCGGTGTCCGCCGGCAGATGCCGGTCCAACTCGGCCCGCTTCACCAACCGGGTGCGGAAGCTGGCCGGGTTCTGGCTGAGCAGGTTGCGGTAGGTCAGGTTGCCGTGGGAGAAGCCCTGGGTGTCCAGCCAGTTGTGCGCGCCGGGGTCGTCGTGGGCGATCACCAGGCGCACCACATTGTCGCTGTCCACCCGGGTGCGGGCGGGGGTGTAGCTGACCGGCCGGTAGAGAAAGTCCATGCTGCCCACGAACACGCCGCCCATGCCGAAGATCCAGAAACCGTCGTGCATGTCCATCTCGAGGATCAACGCTTCGTCTGCCTGCAGCCGCCACACCATATGGGCGGCCATGCGTCCCCGTTTGGCGTCGTCGGCGGAATTGGCCGCCTTGTCCGGGGGGAACTGGTTGGGGTGGTTGGGATCGCAAACCCCGCCGGAATACCGCCAACTGTGTTCCGGCCAGTCGGTCATGGCGCCGGTGAGGAACTCGGCGGCCCAGGCCATGGCCTCGGTCATCTGCCCCGGCCCCGGCATGGGGCGGGGGCTGTCCATGCCGACCCGCTCGATGGTGAGAGTGGTGGGGGTCTCCCCCCAGGCGTCGAAGGCCTCGCGGATAAACAGCTTCCGTGACCCCGGAGTGGTGGGCAGCCAGTTGTCCCCGCGCCGTTCGCCGCCGATGAACAACTCGAAGTTGCCATCGGCGTCCGTGTTGAGCTGGGAGCCGAGGATATTGGTTTCCGGGATGTCCCCGAACGGCTCGTGCAG
Organism: Porticoccaceae bacterium; assembly: GCA_050486485.1. GTDB lineage: Bacteria > Pseudomonadota > Gammaproteobacteria > Pseudomonadales > Porticoccaceae > NAT127. The sequence continues at coordinate 1,542 of JBJHDJ010000306.1, read as the reverse complement.
GCTGGGCCAGTCGGTGCCGGGAATGGTGGCGGGTCGCGGTCCCTGAACCGTCAGGTTGAACCAGCGGGCGGTGCCCTTGCGGCCACTGATGCGGTACTGGTGGTTGCCGTCGATCCAGGCCTGGCGGTAGGTGAAATCCGCCACATCCCCCCCCAGCTTGCAGGTGGGCGTGACGAAGGGGTGGATCTGTGGGTAGGCGGGATCGCGGGTCTCCAGGGCCAGGTCGAAGGCCTGGCCTAGATTCTGGGTGAGAAAGCGGAATCCGTCCGCCCGCAGCAGGGGGGCGCCGGGATTGGCGTCCTTGAACACCTTGTCCCCGGCTGCCTTGAGCCGTTCGCAGAAGTCGTGCCAGGCGCTGCGCAGCGCCTGGTCGTCGGGGCCGTCACCGTATGCCATGGTCTTGTCTCCTGTCGTCTGGATTTGCAGGATTCATCAGCCGCGGTTTTCGATCTCCACCCCGAAGCGCTCCCGGAAGGGCCGGAATTCCTCGTGTAGGGCGTCGAGATCCTCGCCAATGTCCGTCAGCACACTGGCGGAATACTTGAACTTGCCGTAGCGGTCCCCTTTGTTGTTGGCCAGGTAGTGGCGCATGGCGGCCTCGCACTCCGCCGTCCAGGGCACTTCCGCCATGTCGTAAAACCCGCGAATGGTGCCCACCGGGTCCGACAAGAAGTCCGTGTAGCGGATGTGGTGGATGCGCGGGTCGTTCACCATCGGGTCGGAGAGTGTGGCCTTGATACTGGCCCGTACACCCTCCAGGGACAGACGGGTGACCGTTTTCCAGTCCACCGTGCCGGCCAGTCCCTCGAACAGTTCCCCCGTGAGGCGGGTGCGGGAGGCGATCACCTGCACCGGATCCCGGTGGGACCAGATCATCCGGGCATCCGGGTAGGTGTCGAACAGGGGCTTCAGCCTTTCCTGGTGAAAGCCCTTCAGTACCCAGTACTTCTTCGGCCGGCCGTGCTGGATGGCCTGGAGCATCATCTTGTGGATGCGGTACTGGGCCGGATAGTCCAGGGGCAGGCCGCCAACCACCATGCCCATGGGCACCCGCCACCAGGCGGTGGGGGTCATCATGCGGAAGTCGAAGCCCCAGGTGCGTTCATCCTCGGGCAGGCCATTGCCCAGCATGTCGTTGTAGGGGTGGCTCACCAGCCAGAACGGCAGGCGGTCGATTATCTCCCGCCATTCGTCGTCGCACTGGGCCTTGCGGGGGTCGTCCTCGGCGGCCAGGCCCGGCGGTGGCGAGGGGTGCATCACCTCCCAGAAGCGCAGGGCGCGGCCGTTGGGGTCCACCGACAGCAGGGCGTGCAGCAGGGTGGTGCCGGCGCGGGCCTCGCCAGTGGCGAACAGGGGTCTTTCGACCACTTCCCGATCCAGGTGGTAGCGCTTGTGATCGTCGAAGAAGCGCAGCCGGTCCGTCAGCAGCCACAGGCAGTTGTCCACGGCCTTTTGCTGCCCGGTGGCGTCCATGCCGGCCCCCTTGATCTTCTCCACCGCCAGGGCGAAGCGCTCCGGCAGGGTGGGGTCGCCCCAGTCGGA